>CALMAD010000027.1 GCA_937859105.1 uncultured Propionibacteriaceae bacterium | reverse complement strand
GCCCGCGGCGCGGAGCAGCCAACGGGGCGGCTGGCGTCCGGACCGCGGCCCCGCCGGCGCGAGCAGCGCGACCCCGGTGAGGCGTTCGGGCAGCCGCAGGGCCGTCGCCAGGGCGAACGGCCCGCCGCCCGACACCCCCAGCAGCCCGAACGAGCCCAGGTCGAGGTGGTCGGCGAGGTGGGCGAGGTCGTCCGGCCAGTCGATCACGCGGCCCCCAGGCCGGGGGCTGCGGCGGGCGTCCGAGAGGCCCATCCCCGGCCGTGATGGCGAGATTAGGCGCACACCGAGTTCGCGCGCGGACGCCGCCGCGACCGTCGCCTCCGACGCCCCGCCCGGCGTCCCGTGGCACCAGACCACCGGCGTCCCGGCGGGATCGCCGAACTCCAGGAAGGAGAGGCGGCGGCCGTCCGGGAGGGGGCAGAGGCCGGACGCCAGCGGCGTCCAGGGGTCCGGGTCCGGCAGAGCGCTCACGATCGAAGCGTACGTGGCGCCGCCGACGGCGCCGCCGGTGGGTGGGCTGGGCATGGGCCCAGGGTGACCGCCACCTGGACGTTCTACAACGTTTGCAGTTTAGAACTCTGAAGTTGTACTCTCGGGTTGTGTGGGAGATCGAGACCGCGCTGCTCGAGGACTGGATCATGTCGCTTCCCTCTGATGACTACGACCTGTTGTTCGCTGCGTTGGAGGTTTTGTCCAGTGAGGGTCCGGCGTTAGGCCGGCCCTTGGTGGACACCATCAAGGGCAGCACGGTGAAAAACCTGAAGGAGTTGCGGCCCGGATCGTCGGGACGCAGCGAGGTCCGGGTGCTGTTCGCCTTCGATCCCGCACGTCGGGCGATCATGCTGGTGGCCGACGACAAGGCCGGGAACTGGCAGCGGTGGTACCGCAAGAACATTCCGGTCGCGGAACAGCGGTACCGCGACCATCTCGAGGAACTGCACAGGAGGCAGCCATGATGAACCTGGAGGATCTGGCCAAGCGTCGTCAGCCGAACCGGGAGGCGGTCGAGGCGCACAAGAAGCGCATCCTCGCCGAGACCCGCGCCTACCGGCTGCGGGAAATCCGGGAACAGTTCGACATGAGCCAGGTTGAACTAGCCAAGCAACTCGACGTGTCACAGAACCGGGTATCCGCGATCGAACGAGGCGACATCGACAAGACCCAGGTTGACACCTTGCGTCGCTATGTCCAGGCCCTGGGCGGCCGGCTCGAGGTCGCGGTCAGCTTCGGCGACGAAAGCTACAAAATCGCCTGACCGCTCGGCGACTCGCAGCTTCCGATCGCTACTCTCACTTTCGCGCCCGCCGGACAATTCTGAAACACACACCCCGAGGGCCGGACGCCGTGAACTACAGCCGTGTGATTCTCCACAGCTGTGGACGGTCCTGTGGATAAGTCTGTGGGTGCGTGGTGGATTGCTGGCTGGACGGGGCGGCTGTGGAGGAGCGGGCGCGTCTCGGCGACGTCCTCACTCCAGGTCGAGGCCGGTGCGGAAGGCGCGCAGCTGGGCGCCGGTGGTGCGCAGACCGCGGATCGAGAAGGTGTCGAAGGCGGCGCTGATGGTCTGGGCGGTGCGGATGATGAAGGTGGTCATGGCGAGGGCTCCTTTTCGGTCGTTGTCTCCGGTCGTTGTCGTGGCGACATGACCATTCTTCGTGGTTGGATAATCACGTGCAACGATCATCAAGACAGAGAATGATCATTCGGGCGGTGGGTCAGCAGCGGATGACCGTGGACGCGCTGATCGCGCTGACGGGGGCGTCCCCGATCACGATCCGGCGCGATCTGGCCGATCTGGAGGGGCGGGGCCTCCTGAAGCGGGTGCACGGCGGGGCTGTCCGGGTCGACAACCGCGGCCAGCCGATGCCCTACTCGCTGCGCTCGCACGAGAATCTGGAGCAGAAACTCTCCCTGGCTACGGTCGCGGCGTCCCTGATCGACGACGATCAGTCGGTCATTCTCGACAACGGCACCACGAACGACGCGCTCGCACAGACGCTCGTCGGACGCCGGATGACCGTCCTGTGCCTGTCGTTGCACGCAGCGGTCGCGCTCGGGACGAGTCGGGACATCCAGGTGATCGTTCCCGGCGGACTGATCACTCCCGACAGCTTGTCCGCGACGGCGGCGGCATCCATTCAGGCGGCGCGCGACATGCGCGCGGATGTGTCCGTGCTCGGGGCCTGCGCGGCGTCCCCGGCGCACGGACTCACCACCGCGACCTGGGACGACGCCCAGATCAAGCGGGCGATCGCCGCTGCGGGGGCACGCCGAATCATGCTCGCCACCGGACAGAAGCTGGCGCGGACGTCCAGTTTCCGGTTCGGTGGGTTCGACGACTTGGACGACCTCGTCGTCACCGAGGACGCCCCCGAGGCTGTTGTCGATCAGTTCCGCGAGGCGGGCGTCCAGGTGCACGTGGCCCCCGAAACAGCGAGGAGAAGCGACGATGATTGAGCACGACCGGCGCGGGGGCGCGATTCGCGCCCGCGGCGTCCTGCTGGATATGGACGGCACCCTCGTGGACTCGACCGCCGTCGTCGAACGGCTCTGGGCGGAGTGGGCGACCGCGCACGGGCTCGACCCTGCGGGCGTGCTGGCCGTCATCCACGGGAGGCAGAGCCACGAGAGCATGCGCGACCTGCTGCCGGGGCGTCCGGACGAGGAGAACCTCGCCGAGAGCCGCGCCCTGCTCGCGCGGGAGACGGTGACGCTCGAGGGCGTCCGGGAGATCGCGGGCGCGGGGGCGTTCGTGGCCGCGCTCGAGGGCGTCCCGCACGCGTTGGTCACGTCGGCGACCGTCCCGCTGGCGACGGCTCGAATGGACGCCGCGGGCGTCCGGATGCCTCCGGTCGCGATCACCGCCGAACGGGTGTCGAGGAGCAAACCGGACCCGGAGGGCTTCCTGGTCGCGGCCGACGCGCTCGGCCTGGCGCCGGAGGACTGCCTCGTCTTCGAGGATTCCGGTGCCGGCATCGACGCCGCCCGACGCGCGGGGATGCGGGTCGTGGGCGTGGGTTCCGGGGCGGCGGCCCGCGGCGCCGACTGGACCGTGGCCGACCTGCGCGGCGTCCGGGTGGACGCCGGAGGGCATGGGGTGGCGATCACGCTGCCCCGGTGAGCGATACTGCCGCGAGCCGAACGGGGCCAGCGTCTCGGCGAACCGGCTCGGATCTTGGCGATCAACGCTGTGGGGGAATCGTCGGTGCTTGCCAGATGGGAGAGGAGGAAGTCTCGGGCCAGGGTTGAAACGGGAACGCCGCGCTGCTCGGCCAACAGGGTCAAAGCGCCCAACTCCTCGGCGTTCAGTCGGACTTGGAGCGTCTTGGCCCATTGTGACCGCGCGTGACCTTGCTGCCGGGGGCCTGAAATGACAGACGTGTAGTTCTCCCCAGGTGTGGACAGGGTTGTGGATAACCTTGTGCGTGCGCGGTGGATGCCCGGCTGGACGGGCGCGTCCGGGGCCGAGGCTGCTGACCTCCGGTCGCGAGTCCCGAGGGCTCCTGCGATCCGTAGGCCTGGGTGATCGGGCAGTCCCGCGGCGGGGACGGTCACGATGCGACAAGGTGTCGCGCCTGGGTGGGCGGTCCAGAACTACAGCCGTGTCGTGCTCCCCAGGTGTGGATGCGCCTGTGGATAACCCTGTGGGTCGAAGGTGGACGCCGGGGTGGACAGGACTCCCGCGCGTCGCGATCGGGCGGTCAGCGGACGCCCAGCGTGCGGTACTTCTCGGCGCGCTCCGCGAGCCGGAGCTCGCCGTCGGCGGACACGACCCGCCGGAGCTCGGCGGAGACGGCGTCCAAGAGTCCGGCGCGGAAGGCGTCCGAGTCGGCGGCGGCGTCCGGAGGCTCCGGGACGACCCGGTCGACGATCCCGTTGCGCAGAAGGTCCCGCGCGCGGACGCCCTGGGCCCCGGCCAACTCCGCCGCGTGCTCGGTGTCGCGGTGGACGATCGCGGACGCCCCCTCCGGCGGCAGCGGCGCGAGCCACGCGTGCTCGGACGCCAACACCCGGTCCGCGGGCACGAGCGCCAGCGCGATGCCGCCCGCGCCTTGGCCCATCAGCAGGCTGACGGTGGGGGTGGGGAGGGTGAGGAGTTCGCTGAGCGTCCGGGCGATCTCGCCGGCGAGGCCGCGTTCCTCGGCCTCCTTCGACAGCGCCGCGCCCGGCGTGTCGATCACGGTGAGCAGGGGCAGCCGTAGCTCCCGGGAGAGCCGAAGCCCGCGCCGCGCCTCGCGGAGGGCCGCGGCGTCCAGGGGGTTCTCGAGGGTCTGCCCCTCGCGGCACTGACCCAGGACGACGCAGGGCTCGCCGCCGATCCGCGCCAGCGCGAGCACCGAGCCGGGGTGCGACTCTCCGTCGCCGGTGCCGTTGAGCATCGTGACGTCCGTGGCGCCCGCGAGCAGGAACCGGACGCCCGGCCGGTCGGGACGCCGCGTGGCCAGCACGGACGTCCAGGCGGGGGTGTAGGTGAGGTCGTCGGGGTCGGGGCTCGGGCCGCGGTCCGGCTCGGCTGCCGCAGCGGACGCCCCCTCACCCGGCTCCCGCGCCACCACCTGGAGAATCCGCGCCCAGGCGGACCGCACCTGATCGGGCGGGACGACGGCGTCCACGATGCCGCGGGCCTCGAGGTTCTCTGCCAGCTGGACGCCGCTCGGGAACGGCCGGCCGTAGAGGGCCTCGTACACGCGCGGGCCGAGGAACCCCAGCAGCGCGCCCGGCTCGGCCAGCGTCACGTGGCCCAGGGACGCCCACGACGCGAAGACGCCGCCCATCGTGGGGTGCCGGAGGTACACGAGGTACGGCAACCCAGCGGCCTTGTGGTCCATGACCGCCTGGGTGATCTTCGCCATCTGCAGGAACGCGAGGGTGCCCTCCTGCATCCGGGTCCCGCCGCCGACCGGCAGGGCGAGCAGCGGCAGGCCCTCGCGGGTTGCCCGGGCGATGGCGTCCGCGAGCCGGACCGCCGTCGCGACGCCGATCGAGCCGCCCAGGAACCGGGGGTCCCCCGCGATGAGGGCGACGCGGCGTCCGGCCAAGGTCGCCTCGCCGGTGACGACCGACTCGTCCAGACCGGTCGCCGAGCGCGCCGCCGCCAGGTCGGACGCGTAGGCGTCCGAGATGCCCGGCGGGTCGGTGGGCGGGGTGTCCCAGGACGCCCACGACCCGCGGTCGGTGACGACCGCGATCAGCTCACCGACCGGCGGCCGGGCCATTACGAGATCAACGCCACGACGAGGACCAACGGCAGCGAGCACAACGACGCGATCGACGTGACGGTCGTCATCGTCTTGAGCGTGCCCTGGGTCGTCAGGCCGAGGAGGGCCTTGAACATCCAGAAGAAGTTGCTGTTCACCTGCAGCGCGAACATCGACCCGGACGCGATCGCCAGACCGATCGCGATCGGCGACACGTTGATCTGCGTCAGGATCGGCGCGATGATGCCGGACGCCGCGATGGCCGCCACCGACACCGACCCGATCGAGAGGTGCAGCACCGCCGCGATGAACCAGGCGAGCAGGATCGAGAGGACGATCGGGGCGCTGGCGTCCGCGCTGAACAGGCCGCCGAGCACCTTCGCCAAGCCGGTCGCCTCGATGACGTCGCCGAGCGAGCCGCCGATGCCGGTGACGAGCAGGATCTCGCCGGTCGTGTGCAGGCCGTCGCTCAGCGCCTCGGCTGCCCGGTCGCGCCCCACGCTGATGCGCGACAGCGCGTAGGCGCCCAGCAGGCCGACGAACAGCGCCACGTTGGCGTTGCCGAGGAACGCGATGAACTCGTTGCTGAGGTTGAACAGGTCCATGAACGCCCCGAAGGCGATCATCAACAGCGGCACGATGATCGGCAGGAGCGAGATCGACAGGGGAAGGGACTTCGTCCTCGGCTCGGCGACGGCCACCGCGGAGTGCGGGTCGGCCGCCACGAAGGGCACGCTTTCCTCTTGCGCCGGCTCCTCTTGGCTCTCGAGTTCGTTCAGGGCCTCGTTCTGCTCTTCGTCCTTGTCGGACTTCCACCAGCCGAGCTTGAGCATGCGGCTGAACAGGAAGGTCGTCACGAGGGCGGTGACCGGGCCGATCACGATGCCGTACAGCAGGTACGTGCCGAGCGGGATGCCCAACAGACCCGAGATCGAGATGGCGGACAGGCCGGGGACGACGAACACATAGCCGCAGAAGATGCCGCAGCCGAGCGCGCCCGCCATCAGCGCGAGGCCCGTCTTGCCCATGTGCTTCGCGGACTGCCGCGCGATCGGCGCCGCGAGGACGACCTGCACGTCGACGTAGATCGACGGGAAGATGGTGGCCAGCGCGACGGTCAGACCGTACGGGATGCGCTTGGTGCCGAAGACCTTCAGCAGGCCTTCGACGATCTTGCGGAAGGCGCCCGTTGTATGAAGCAACGCTCCGATGAGGACGCCGAAGCCGATCAACAGACCGACCTTCTCCATGATGCCGCCGAAGCCCCCGGTGATCGCCTTGACGGTGCCCTCGAAGCCGACGCCGGCGGCGAGGCCCAGGTAGAGACAGCCGATGACGAGCGCGATGACCGGATCGATCTTCGCTTTGATGATGAGCAGGACCACCACGATGATCGCGATGGCGGTGTGCAGGGCAACCATCTCGGGATCTCCTAGCTGCGGTCGGCGATGACCGCTCCGATGGATCTCAGGAGAAAAGTAGCGCACGAGCACCCTGGTCGGGGCCGGAATCGTGGGAGGCCGTGCAGTGCCATTCAGAGAATGCGCGGGCCGTCGGGGCGGGAGCGTCCACGGACGCGCTCGCCGGGCTCGCCGGGCTCGCCCGGAGGTCGACGGCGCCGGCCGGCATCCGGTCGCGGTGGGCCCGGGGGAGATTCCGGGACGTCTGCGGGCGCGTCCTCGGGGTGCCTATGCTGAAGCCATCCCACGGGAGCCCGGGCACGGGTTGAGAACAGGCTGACGCCGCCTGGACCGTCGAACCTGTCCGGATCATGCCGGCGAAGGAAGTGAAGAGTTCCGTGTTATTCCTCAATGGAGAACCGGTCCCGTGCGAGCGGGACAAAACCCTGGGCGCGTACCTCGATGAGGCGGGCTTCCCCCTCGACCGGATCGCGGTCGAATGCAACGGGACGATCGTCCCCCGCTCTGAGCGGGCCACGCGCGTCCCGCACGAGGGCGATCGGATCGAGATCGTCCAGTTCATGGGGGGCGGTTAGTGTCCGGGGAGGCGTCCGTCGGACCGCAGGGCGGGGGAGGGACGCCGACGCTCCCGAGCGAGGAGCAACTCGTCGACGCCCTGCAGGCGCGCATGGGGGCCGACGCGCAGCGGAGGCTGGCCGAGGCGTCCGTCGCCATCGCGGGGCTGGGCGGGCTCGGGTCGAACATCGCGATCGCCCTAGCCCGCACGGGCGTGGGACGCCTGCACCTGATCGACTTCGACGTCGTCGACCTCACCAACCTCAACCGGCAGCAGTACGGCATCGCGGACCTCGGCAGGCCCAAGACCGAGGCGCTGCGGGAGGCGATCGTCCGGATCAACCCGTACCTCGACGTGGTGACGGATCGCGTCCGGCTGGACGCAGCGCTGGCGGTGGACCTCCTGGGCGGCTACCCGATCGTGGTCGAAGCGTTCGACAAGCCGGACGCCAAGGCGATACTCGTGGACGCCCTCTGCCCGCTTCCCGGCGGCCCCATCGTGGTCGGGGCGTCCGGCATGGCCGGCCTCGCGCCGGCCAACCTCATCGCGACCAGGCGTATCACCGACCGCTGGTACCTGTGCGGCGACGGCCGCAGCGACGTCGGCTCGGGGCTGCCGCTGCTGGCGTCCCGGGTGGCGATCTGCGCCGGGCACCAGGCGACCGCGGTCGTCCAACTCATTCTCGGAAAGGACATCACATGACGAGCAACACCCCCGCGAACGGCGCCGATCCCCTCGTGCTGGGCGGGCATCAGTTCACGTCCCGGTTCATTCTGGGCTCGGGCAAATACAACCTGGAGCTCATCCGGGCTGCGGTCGAGCAGGCTGGCGCGCAAATCGTGACGCTGGCGCTGCGCCGGGCGACGGCCGGCGCCGAGAACATCCTCGACTACATCCCGTCGGGGGTCACCCTGCTGCCGAACACCTCGGGCGCACGGACAGCGGAGGAGGCCGTCCGGATCGCGCGGCTCTCACGCGAACTGGGCTGCGGGGACTTCGTGAAGGTCGAAGTGATCAGGGACACGCGCTACCTCCTGCCCGACAACCACGAGACGATCCTCGCCACCCGGACGCTCGCCGCCGACGGGTTCGTCGTCCTGCCGTACATGCACCCCGACCTCAACGTCGCCCGGGACCTCGTGGACGCCGGCGCCGCGGCCGTCATGCCGCTCGCCGCACCCATCGGATCGAACCGGGGGCTCTCCACGCGGGACTTCATCCAGATCCTCGTCGACGAGATCGACGTCCCGATCATCGTGGACGCCGGCATCGGGCGTCCCTCGCAGGCGTGCGAAGCAATGGAGATGGGCATCGCGGCGATCATGGCGAACACCGCGATCGCGACGGCAGCCGACCTCCCGCGCATGGCCGGCGCGTTCCGGGGCGCGATCGAGGCGGGCCGCGCCGCGTATCTCGCCGGGCCGGGCCGCGTGCTGGAGCGTGGCGGGGCGGCGTCCTCTCCGCTCACCGGGTTTCTCGCGGAGGTGGGCGCGTGAGGCACACCGATCACTGGGCCTACTTCAGTGGGCAGGAGCGGCTCGGCTCACCCCTCCTGCCCACGGTGCTGGATGCCGTGGCCACCGCCCGATTCGACGGGTGCGGTGAGGCGGACGTCCGGGCGGTGCTCGGCCGCGGCGTCCGGACGCCGCGGGATGCCGCCGTCCTGCTGTCGCCGGCGGCAGCCGGGATGCTGGAGGAGATCGCGCAGGCCGCCCAGCGGGCGACCCGCGCCCACTTCGGGACGTCGGTGCAGCTCTTCACGCCGCTCTACCTCGCCAACTACTGCGCGAACGTGTGCACGTACTGCGGCTTCTCCGCGAACAACCGGATCCGGCGCTCGCGGCTCACGCCCGAGGCCCTGGACGCCGAACTGCGCGCGATCGCGGACACCGGGCTGGAGGAAATCCTGCTGCTGACCGGCGAGAGCACGAAGTTTTCGGGGGTCGAGTACATCGCGGACGCCGTCCGTCGTGCCGCAGGTCTGTTCCGGACGGTGGGGGTCGAGATCCAGCCCCTCAACTCCGGCGACTACCGCGTCCTGCACGACGCCGGGGCCGACAGCGTCACCGTGTACCAGGAGACGTACAACCCGGCTGCGTACGACTTCCTTCACCTCGGCGGACGGAAGCGAAGCTTCCCATTCCGGTTCGAGTCGCAGGAGCGGGCCCTGATCGGGGGCATGCGCGGCGTTGGCTTCGGAGCCTTGCTGGGCCTCGATGACTGGCGCCGGGATGCGCTCGCCACGATCGTGCACGCCCGGGGCGTCCAGCGGACATATCCCCACGCGGAGATCACGCTGTCGTGCCCCCGCCTGCGTCCGACGGTCGCCGACGCAGGGATGAACCCACGTGACGTGGGGGAGCGGGAGCTGCTGCAGGTGCTCTGCGCCTACCGGCTTGCCCTGCCGTTCGCGGGCATCACCGTCTCGACTCGCGAAGGCGCTACGTTCCGCGACCACGTGGTGGGTGTAGCCGCGACGAAGGTGTCCGCGGGCGTGAGCACCGGGGTCGGCCAGCACGCCGACGGCCTCGACGAGGGCGATGGGCAGTTCGAGATCTCCGACGGGCGGAGCGTGGACGACATGACGTCGGCGCTCCGCCGGCTCGGGCTGCAGCCGGTGCTGACCGACCACATCTTCGTCTAACCCGGGGCCGATCG
>CALMAD010000026.1 GCA_937859105.1 uncultured Propionibacteriaceae bacterium | reverse complement strand
ATCGTCGAGTCGATCGACTCGACGGAAGAGGGTGCGCGGCGTCGGTTCGACGCGACGCTCAACAACCTGCAAACCCGGCTGACCATGCTGCAGGAAGACATGCAGGTGCCCGCGCGGGCCCGCATGACGCTCCAAGGGTCGCCGGGCGACCCGCCGATCGAACACATCACGCCTAGTCAGCCCAGGGCCTACGCCGCGATCGCCGTCGCCGGCCTCTTCATCTCGGTGGGCGCCGCCCAGTTCGCGGACCGCAGGCTCCCGCGGCGTCCTTCTCGAAAGAATGCAACTGTCGCCATGAATTGAGCTCAGAAATTGTCCATCCCTCACGTATTTCTCACGCGCTTCAATCTGCCCAGCGAGGGCGTGGAGAGCATGATTCGGGCCAAGGAAGGCTGGCTTCGCGACCGAATTGTGCTGTTCGACCGCTACTCGGTCCCGTCCGTGCGCGGGCAGGACACCGGCGACGTTTTCTGGATCGTTTACCTCGATCCCGAGAGTCCCGCATGGTTGAAGCAACGAATGTCTCAACTCGAGAGCGAGGGGCTCTTGGCCCCGATCTACCGCGAGACGGTGAGCGACGACGATCTCGCGGAAGACATTCGCCGCGTCGTCGGCCATGATCGCGGGCCGGTCATCACCTCGAATCTCGACAACGACGACGGCCTCGCGACGGATTTCGTCCGGCGGCTGCGCCAGGCCAGGATCACCGCGCCGCGCACGGCGCTGTATGTCGTCTTCGGGCTCATCAAACACGGCGAGCAATTGTTCCTGCGGCACGACCGCGACAACGCGTTCTGCGCGGTCCGCGAAGATCTGACCGAGCTGCGCACCTGCTGGGCGGACTGGCACAACCGGCTGAGCCGCCACATGCCCGTGGTGGAGGTCGACGGCCCTCCGGGGTGGCTGCAGGTGGTGCACGGCAACAACGTGAGCAACCGCGTGCGCGGACGCCTCGTCGGCCCGGACGCCTACCGCGCCGCCTTCCCGGGGCTGCTCGACGACGTGACCGAGCCGAGCCGGACGGCGAAGCTGCGGTCGGGCGTCGTGGACTCCCCGGTGCGGTTCCTGCGCGACCGCGGACGCCAGGCGATCCGCGTCGGGCTGGTGCGCATCATCGGGCGCGAGGGCTTCGATCGCCTCAAGTACCGCGGGGCCGGCGTGCTCGCGGGCGTCCGCAGGCGAGGCGGGGGCGTTTCTAGCTGACGTTCTCCACACCCTGGTGTGGAGAACGTCACACGGCCCCGGCGTCACTCCTTCGTGGCCTCACATGCCGGGCAGCGTGTAGCGGCCCACGGCATGGCGGCGATGACCCCGCCGTCCGCGAGGAGGTCGGAGCCCGTGATGAACCGTTGCCCCATCAGGAAGGCGCAGATCTCCCCGATTTCGTCGGGCGTCCCTGCGCGACCGGCAGCGGACGCCGCGAGCATCTGCCGATAGCCCTCGGCGCCCGGGCCCGCCATCTCCTCGCGCGCCAGGGGGGTGATGATGACGCCGGGGCTGATGGAGTTCAGCGTCGCCCCGCGGTCGCCCCATACCGGCGCCTGGTACTGCACGCGCGCCGCGTTGGCCTGCTTCGCGACGCCGTAGGCCGCTCCCGAGTTCGGCAGCTCCTTCAGCCAGTGGAGAGCGGCGAGTTCGCCGGCCGGCGTCTGCCCGAGCGCCGCACGTTGCTCAGGCGAGAGGGGCGGCATCATGTGCCCGGCCTGGCTCGCCACCACGATGCCCGACCCGCCCGGCGCGACGATCGCACCGAAGGCGTCCAAGACGAGCGCGGTGCCGACGAGGTCGACCGCCACGACCTGCTCCGCCGTCGCCTGGACCGGCGACACCCCGGCCGCGTGGATCACGTGGGTCACGTCGCCCAACGCGGACGCCCGCGCCGCCAGCGCGGCGACGGACTCGCGTCCGCCACGTCCACGCCCGCGACTTCGGTGACGAACCCGGCGTCGGCCAGCGTCTCGGCGGCGGCGCGCGCCCCGGCCGGGTGCAGATCGGCGATCAGGACGGTGCGACCCGCGCCGACCCGGCGGGCGATCGCCTGGCCGATGGATCCGGCCCCGATGAGAACGACGACGTCTGTCATGACGACCCCTTAAAGACTGATGGTCTTTTGGATGTGCGGTAACGTAACAGACCGATGGTCTGACACGCAAGATCGAAGAGGGCAGGGCAACGATGGACACCGACTTCCGGAGGGCCCGCACCGACGAGCAACGGGCGGTGCGACGTGGCGACATCCTGACGCTCACGCGGCGGCTCTTGGCCGAACACCGGGTCGCCGATGTGAGCCTGAACGAGATCGCCCGGCGGGTGGGCCTGGCCAAGTCGAACGTGCTGCGCTACTTCGGCTCGCGCGAGGCGATCCTGCTGGTGCTGCTCTCCACCGACTACGAGGAGTGGGTCTCACACGTCCTGGCCGCGCTGCCCTCCACGCCCGCCACCGATGACGCGCTCGCCGGGGCGCTGGCGTCCACCCTCGCGGACCAACCGCTGCTGTGTGAGTTGCTGACCGCGGCTCCCACCGTGCTGGAGCACAACGTCACTCCCGACGAGGTGAGGGGCTTCAAGCTGTCGATCCAAGGTTCGATGGAGCGTCTGGTCGACGGCATCGAGGGCCGCCTCGGCGACTGGAACGAACGCCAGCGCGGCCAGTTCCTCGGCGGACTGCACGCCTTCATCACGCATACGTGGGGGCTCGCGAACCCTTCCCCCGCGCTGGTGGCCGCCATGGCCGTCGAGCCTCGGATCGTGGGCCTTCCCGGCGGCTTCGGCCAGGTGCTTCAGGACGCCCTGGCGACGCTGCTGGCGGGCGTCCGGGCCGCGTAGGGTGCGCGGGATGGGGTCGGGACGCCACCCCGACACGCACGCCCGCGGCGTCCGGGTGTGCGACGTTCTCCACACTCCAGTGTGGAGAACGTCAGGTAGAAACGCCCGCGGGCTAGTGGATGCGGTAGATGTGGTAACTCGACTCCTGGGCGAAGTTGTCGGTGAACGTGCCGTCGCCGTTCATGGGGATGGTGCGGTTCTCGTCGACGACCTCCACCGTGCGGCCCTTGAGCTCGTCCGGCACCTGGAACGTCCGCTGCCCCGGGTCGGAGGCGTTGTCGACCATCGCGAACACGTACGCCGCGCCGTCGTGGACCTTCAACATGGTGTCCAGCCCGTCGCCGAACTTGTACTTGTAGCTTTGGGTGTTGATGACCGGCGCGAGCCGGTGGACCTGGTTGTTGAACGCCCCCACCGCGTTCACGTTGGCCGCGGCGCAGTGGTTCGGGTTCATCTGGACCTCGCGCACCAGGCTCGTGCCCTTGCACTGCCCGGTGAACGACTGGTTGAACCACGCGAGGCCGCGCGCCTCGTGGATGATCGAGCTCATCGCCGCGCCGGTGGCCTGCTCCGGGGTCACCTTGAGGTCGTCGTTGCCGCTGCCCATGCCGTTGTAGATCTCGACGAAGTTCCACAGGGGCAACAGCTTGCCGTCGGCGGCGTCGCGCAGGCGCAGGGCGTCGACGGTGCGGCCGTAGCTGGCCGCCGTCCGGCAGTACTTCTGCCCGGTGTTGGCCGGGTACTGGGCCGGGTTGTAGCCGGCCTGCGAGCAGTAGGGGACCGTGTAGAAGTACATGTCCATGCTCACGACATCGCTGTAGTTGTTGACGTAATCTTCGGCGACGCCGGTCGGGAAGTCGCGGTTCATGATGAGCTGGGTGAAGTTGGAGTACCGGAACCGGCCCTCCTTGCCCGTCTCCGCCTTACGCTTCGCCATCTGCGCCAGCCCCGGCTTGGGCTCGAAGCGGCCGTCCGCCTCGTCCTCCAGGAAGTCGCCCACCCAGTTGGTCGACTGCGCGTTGAACGAGTCGTTCAGCTTCTCACCGATCCAGAAGAGCCCGTTGCGCTGGAAGAGCCCGTAGTCGGTGCCCTTGTCCATCCCGACGTAGGTGTTGAACCCCATCTTCTTGTCGTACTGGGCCTCGGCGTCGGAGCTGATGCCGTTGTACCAGATCAGCACCGGGAAGAACGACGGGTCGCTCCAGCCGGCGGCGTCCGCCTTGGCGAACTTCTTGTAGTACGCGGGGCCGCCCTCCCACGGGATGCGTTCCAGCGAGAGCGAGGTGATCGGCTGGCCCGGTGCGGCGGCGGTGGGCGCTGCGCTCGGTCCGGACGCCGGCGGCGTCTGGGTGGGCGCCGTCGTGCAACCGGCCGCGAGCACGAGCGCGGCGATCGTGGACGCCGCGGCGAGCAGGCGTGGGCGGGTGGTCGTCATCTGCGGTTCAACTCCAGAAGGTGGGGTGCAGTGGTCCAGACGGTCAGCGACGGTACCGCGTTGCTGGGTCAGCGCGACGTGTCGTCGCGTTCCCAGCGGGCGGTGCGGCCGGCGCGATCGTCGAGGCGGCGCGCAACCCGCGCCGCGATGACGATCGCGATGTAGGCGAGCGCGTCCGCGATCGCGAACGGCGAGGGGGCGTTGCTCCGGAGCAACTCGACGAGCGTCGATCCGGACGCCGACCGCTCGCCGGGCCGCGGGGTCGCGTCCGCGTCCTCCCGGCGGTAGACGCGTTTGAGGGTCCGGACGAGCGCCCGCGTGGTGCGCGGCACGTGCACCCGGACGGGGTCCGCCGCGACGATCGCCTTCTCGTGGCCGGCGAACATCGTCTCGACGAACAGGTCGTCGGCCTCGTCGGTGGGGAACCGGTCCCAGCGGGCGCGGCCCGCCTCCGACACCGCGAAGAAGCCGGCGCCCCACAGCGCGGAGACGAGCGACGGCGTCCGCGAACGCGCCCGATAGAAGGCCCTGACCAGCCCGGACGCCTCGGCCGTCGCGTACTCAAGCGGCGGCCGGGCGGCCAGGACGCGTCCGGACTCGAGCGCCCGGACGACCGCCCGGACGGCCGCCGGCGAGACCTCGACGTCGGCGTCCAGGTAGAGACGCGGGAACGCCAGCCCCTGCTCCTCGGCCGCGTTCATCGCGGCCTGCTTGGAGGCGACGGGCAGATCGAGCACCCGGACGTCGAGCCCGGGGCGATGCCGGGCCGCGACCTCCTTGGTGCCGTCGGTGCAGCCGTTGCAGGCGACGACGACGTCCATGCCCGGCAGGCCGCCGTCGGCGGCGAGGCCGTCGAGGAGGCGTCCGATGACGCCCGCCTCGTTGTGCGCAGGGATGATGATCGCGCCCGTCAGCGGCGAGTCGTCGATGGGTGCGGGGCGGGTGGCGTGGGGGAGCGAGGCCCACGACGACCGGTCGAGCAGCGCCCGCAGCGCCGCCCGGGAGCCGGGCTTGAACGCGCGAGCCGTGTGCTGGGCGATGAGGATGCCCCGGAAGGCCAGCGCGCCTCCGGGGGTGTGGTGCGTCTCGAAGTCCCGGACGCGATTGACCGCCTCCAGCGCGACCTGCGCCGGCGAACTGCCGGACGCCCCACCCACGTGGACGACCTCCGCCGCCGGCACGAAGCGGACGCGGAACCCGGCCTGGCGCACGCGGCGCGCGTACTCCGTCTCCTCCGAGTACAGGAAATACGACTCGTCCCAACGGCCGACCCGCTCCCAACACTCCCGGGAGACCGCGAGGGCGGCCCCGCTCACCCAGTCGACGTCGCGCGGCGTCTCGTAGTCGGACGCCGCCCGCAGCGTGTCCCCCCAGGCCACGGGCCGGGACGCCCACTTGCCGCCGAAAAGCGCCTCGCCGAGCGTGCCGAGCAGGTCGGCGTCCTTGCGGAGGCTGTGGAACAGGTGCCCGTCGGGCCCGACGATGCGCGGCGCGGCGAGGCCCACGCCATCGACGAGGGCGTCGGCCAGAGCGCGCAGCGAACCGGGCCGGGCGACCAGGTCGGGGTTCAGGATCGCGATCGCGGACGCGGTGGGATCGACGTGGGTGAGCCCCACGTTGACGCCGCCCGCGTAGCCGAGGTTGCCCCCGGAATCAAGGAACGTGAGCCGGTCCAGCCCCGGCGTCCCGTGCAGCGCGGCGACCGCAGCGCGCGTGTCGTCGGTCGAACCGTTGTCGACGATGAGCACCTGAAGAGGCAGCCCGAACGCGGCGTCCGGGAGAGAGCGAAGCAGCCCCCCGATCTCGCCGGCGCTGTTGTAGGTGACGGTGATCACGCAGAGAAGAGGCCCCTCGGCACTCATGTGCGTCCTCCTGACGAGTATTCCCGCGACCACCCTAGGGGAGCAGGGCGTCAACCCTGGAACGTGTGGATCATGCGTCGCGACAGGATAGGCTGCAGGCCGAACGCGAACGATAACGTTCGGTGCCTTCAGGCATCGAGGCCCATGTGCGGCTGTGGCTGCGCACGAAGGAGACAACACCAGCATGACCGAGACGAAGTACGTCTACGACCTCAATGAGGGCGATATTTCGATGAAGCCGCTCCTGGGCGGCAAGGGCGCCGGCATCGCCGAGATGAAGCGCATCGGCGTCCCGGTTCCGGACGCCTTCACCGTGACCACGCAGGCGTGCGTCGCGGCCATGAACAACGAGGGCGATTGGCCCGACGGACTGAAGGATCAGATCGACGGCGGCCTCGCCCGCCTCGAGGAGCGCACGGGCAAGAAGCTCGGTGACGCCACCAACCCGCTGCTGGTCTCGGTCCGCTCGGGTGCCGTCCAGTCGATGCCCGGCATGATGGACACGATCCTGAACCTCGGCATCTCCGACGAGACGGTTCCGGCCGTCGCCGCGCTGGCCGACAGCGAGCGCTTCGCCTACGACTGCTACCGCCGCTTCATCCAGATGTACGGCGAGGTCGTCGAGGGCATCGACCAGCACGTGTTCGAGGACGCGCTGACCGCCATGAAGGAGGCGAAGGGCGTCCAGCAGGACACGGATCTCACGGCCGAGGATCTGAAGGAGCTCACCCAGACGTTCAAGGACCTCGCGAACGAGGCCCTCGGCGGCCACTGGACCACCGACCCGGTCGAGCAGCTGCACCGCGCCGTCAACGCAGTCTTCAAGAGCTGGCTGAACCCGCGCGCCGAGGTCTACCGCCGCGCGAACGGCATCTCTCGCGACCTCGGCACGGCCGTCAACGTGCAGCAGATGGTGTTCGGCAACCGCGGCGAGACGTCCGCGACCGGCGTCTGCTTCTCCCGGAACCCCGCCACCGGCGCGAAGGAGCTCTACGGCGAGTTCCTGACCAACGCCCAGGGCGAGGACGTGGTGGCCGGCATCCGGACGCCGCGGCCGCTCGGCGAGATGGAGGGCGTGCTGCCCGAGGCCTTCCATGAGCTGCTCGACACGATGGCGAAGCTCGAGCTGCACAACAAGGACATGCAGGACATGGAGTTCACCATCGAGGATGAGAACCTCTACATGCTGCAGACCCGCAACGGCAAGCGCACCGCCGCCGCCGCGGTGAAGACGGCCGTCGACATGGTCGAAGAGGGCCTCATCACCACCGACGAGGCGCTGCTACGCATCGAGCCGGCTCAGCTGGACGCCCTCCTGCACCCCGGCATCGACCCCGACAACGCCGAGTCCCCGATCGTCACCGGTCTGCCGGCGTCCCCCGGCGCGGCCGTGGGCGCGCTCTCGTTCAACGCCGACGACGCCGCCGAGCGCGGCAACGCGGGCGAGCAGGTCATCCTGGTCCGCTACGAGACGACGCCCGACGACATCCACGGCGTGATGGTGAGCCAGGGCGTCCTGACGGCCCACGGCGGCATGACGTCGCACGCGGCCGTCGTCGCGCGCGGCATGGGCATCACCTGTGTGGCGGGCGCCCCCGGCATCAAGATCGACCCGCTGGCGGAGACCGTCACGATCGACGGCACGACCTACGGCAAGGGCGACACGCTCACCCTCAACGGCACCACCGGCGACGTGTTCGCCGGGGCGCTGAAGCTCGTCCCGCCGGCCATCAACGAGGACTTCCAGAAGGTCGGCGAGTGGGCGGACGCGGCCCGCCGGCTCGGCGTCCGCGCGAACGCCGAGAACTTCGAGGACGCCTCGAAGGCCCGCGAGCTGGGCGCCGAGGGCATCGGCCTGGCCCGCACCGAGCACATGTTCATGGTCGCCGACCGCCTGCCGGCCGTCCGCGAGATGATCCTGGCCGAGAACGAGGAGCAGCGCGCCGCCGCCCTCGCGAAGATCCTGCCGATGCAGCAGAAGGACTTCGAGGCGATCTTCACGGCGATGAAGGGCCTGCCGGTCACCGTCCGGCTGCTCGACCCGCCGCTGCACGAGTTCCTGCCGAACCTTGTCGAGCAGTCCCTGCTGGTGCAGAAGCTCGAGATCGAGGGCGCCCCCGAGGCCGAGCTGGCCGCCGAGCGCGAGACGCTGGCGCAGGTCAAGAAGCTGCACGAGCAGAACCCGATGCTCGGCACCCGCGGCTGCCGCCTGGCGATGCTGTACCCCTCGATCCCCGAGATGCAGGCCCGCGCGATCATCAAGGCCGCGCTCGCCGTGCAGGAGCGCGAGGGCGAGACCGTGGGCGTCGAGATCATGATCCCGCTGGTCGCGTTCGAGTCCGAGTTGAAGACCCAGCGCGAGATCGTGACCAAGGCTGTCGAGGACGAGTTCGAGCAGGCCGGCAAGCGGCTCGACTACACGATCGGCACGATGATCGAGATCCCGCGCGCCGCCCTCGTGGCGAACGAGATCGCGAACCAGGCCGACTTCTTCAGCTTCGGCACGAACGACCTCACCCAGACCGGCATCGGCATCAGCCGTGACGACGCCGAGGCGGGCTTCCTCGGGTCGTACGTGAACGACGAGGTCATCGCGTCCAACCCGTTCAGCTCCCTCGACCAGTCCGGCGTGGGCCAGTTGGTGCAGATCGGCGTCGAGAAGGGCCGCTCCACCAAGCCCAACCTGAAGACCGGCGTGTGCGGCGAGCACGGTGGCGACCCGGCGTCCATCGAGTTCTTCCACAAGGCGGGGCTGAACTACGTGTCCTGCTCGCCGTTCCGTGTGCCGATCGCCCGCCTCGCGGCGGCGCGCGCGGCGCTGCTGGAGAAGCAGGGCCAGTGAGGCTCCACTAGGGCGAACGAAAGGCCTCGACTCCCGCGAGGGGGTCGGGGCCTTTCGTGTGGGTGGGCCCGTTCAGGCCTGATTCAGCGTCCGCCGCAGGGACGCGAGCGCCGCGGAGCAGCGTTCGGCCAAGGGCAGGTCGCGGACAGGCGCCTCGACGGACAGGGCGGTGCCGGCGGGCAGCGCCCGGACGAAGTCCACCAGCGGCAGGTCCCCGTCACCCGGGAAGCGGCGCCGCGTCCGCGCCTCGGCCAGGGCGTCCGCCTCCGACTCGGGCCGCGGGTCGGAGAGCGTGTCGCAGAGCTGGGCGTAGGGCACGAGGCCGGGCGCCAGATCGGCGAGTTGCTCGGGCGTCCCGCCGGAACGGAAGGCGTGCAGCGAGTCCGGCAGGACGACCGCCGGGCCCTCCACCTGCTCGACGAGCCGGAGGGCGTCCTGGAGGGTCTTGATCTCGGTGAAGATCATGTACTCCACCGCGAGCGTGAGCGAGCGCTGCGCGGCCTCCCTGGCGAGGACGTTCAGGCGGGCCAGCCGGCGTCCGGGGTCGGGGTCGTTGACATTGACGAGCACATAGCGCGCTCCGAGCAACTGCCCGGCGTCCAGGATCGCGAGTTGCTCGTCGAGCGTCTTGTCCTCACGCAGGCGGAGCACCTCGATGTCCCACAGCATGATCCCCGTGTCCGCCAGCCGGCGAATCGTCTCCCGGACCGTCGGCGTATTGCCGATCATCGGCCAGGGTGGCTCGTCGCCGGCGGGGAACACCCGGACGCCGACCGCCCCGAACCCCGCGGCGGCGGCCGCCGCGACGGTGTCGGGGGGCGGGGCGTCCAGGACGGTCAGTGCCGACAGCCCCAGGGGGCCGGCGTTGGAGGCGTCCATGTCA
>CALMAD010000025.1 GCA_937859105.1 uncultured Propionibacteriaceae bacterium | reverse complement strand
TAGGGGTCGAAGAGCACCTTGTTGGGGTTGAAGTGGTTGCCGTCGACGTCCCGGTCGCTGAGGAACCCGGCGCGCGAGCCGCCCCGTCTCCAGTCGTCCACGGACGGCCAGTTGGTTCCCCAGCAGCGGAAGGCGTAGAGGGTGCCGTGGCCGGCGTCGACGAGGGCGGCGCTCCAGATGTCGTCCCACCCGCGGGCCATGTCGAACGAGGCGATCGCGTCGGATCCCGTGGCCGTCGGGTAGATCTCCAGGACGACCCGGGTGGCGTAGGGCGCCTGGACGGCGAACGTGGTGATGCCCTCCGCGTCGTCCACATGGGCGCCGAGGGGCCAAGCCGCGTCCGCCCACGTCGCGGCGTGCACGGGCCTGGGCATGCACCCCACGTTGCCACATCCGCTTCGGATCGGCAGCCGGTTGCACAGGCCGCCCGTATCGGGCGGGGACGCCGTCAGCGTGGCGCTCGCCGGTGGAACGCGATTTCGCCCGCGAGATTCTCCCGGGCCTGAGCGTCCCAAAGGCGACGGCCCAGGTCCGTGGAAAACAGGGGATCCCGCTCGGACAGGGTCTCCAGCACCTGCAGGCGTCCCGATCGGTACCGCCGCTCGGGGATCTGCTCGTAGTCGACCCGGACGTCGCGGGCATAGATCGAGTAGCGCGCCGGAGGCGTGCCGAGGATCGACAGGTCGGCGTCGCACAGCAGGGCCCCGCGGACGTCGCCGGGCGCCGGTGCGTGGGATTCGGTGAGCAAGACCAGCCGGACGACCTCCGCCCGGTCGGCCGCCGACAGGATGCCCTCGAGCCGGCTGTCGGCCAGCCGGGCCGACCCCCGCTCGTCGTCGCCGGGCTGCCCGACGTAGACGGCGTCGTGGAACCACGCGGCGAGGTGCACGAGCGGGTCGTCGCAGCCGAGCTCTTCGAGGGCGTCGAGGATCTGCGCGAGATGCCGGACGTCGTGGTAGTGCCGGTGCGGCTCCCCCCACCGCTCCAACAGCTCGGTGCCCAGGTCGGCGTGCTCGGGCAGCAGGCCGGCCCAGCGGCCGCGCAACTGCGGGACGACCGCCGCCCGCTTCGGCGTCCGATCTTGCGCGTGGACGCGCAGGCCGCTGTCGAGCAGCCGACGCACCAACTGCGTGCCGCTGACGGCCAGGGCGCCGCGGGCGGTGAGCTCGCGGAACAGCCGCTCCGGCACGTCGTAGTGATCGTGGTCGAACGCCTTCGGCGACAGCCCGGCGTCCGCGGCGAACGCGTGCAGTTCGGCCAGCGACTCGTCGGAGACGAGATGGCTGAACAGCGTCCCGTGCGCGGGCCAGCGCGGAGGGTCGATCAGGATGGCCATGTTCGTGATTCTGCCTGGACGTCTCGCGATGTGCCTACTCGGAGCCCTCCAGCGGGGCCAGGTGCCGGCGCCCGCTGTGCCAACGCTGGACGCGGCCCTGCAGCCGCCGGACGTCGAACTCGTGGTGCACCAGCTCGTGGGCGTAGTACGTGCCCAGCGTCGAGAGCGTGAAGACCATGCCGTCGGAGCGGCGTCCCTTGCGATCCCACTGGTCGGGGGCGACGCGGAGGAACTGCACCGCGACCGCCTCCGCGGCGTCGGCGTACGCCTCGATGACCTGGTCGACGCCGCGCTCGTGGTAGCGCCCGTCGATCGCCGCCTGCTCGCCGTCGAAGTTGGCCAGCGCCGGCGTCTCCTGGGTCAGGATCGCGTCGATCCGCTCGTGGAACACGTGCGACAGGTCGGTCAGGTGGCACGCGTACTCGAGCGGCGACCAGACGGTCGGGTGCAGCCGCTCGGTGGCCCCCGGACGCCGGAGCGCGTCGGACCAGAACTCGATCGACTCGCGGATCAGGCCCGCCAACTGCGAGGGCCCGGCGCCGATGAAGGAGCACTCGGGGCAGCCGTTGGCGATGACGACCGTCCAGTCCTTGTCGTCGTGCCCGGCCGGCTCGGGGCCCACCCGCTCCTCGTCGGACGCCGCGTCGCTCAGATTCATGGCCCGAAGGTACGCGTCGGGGGTTCCTCCGACAAGGCCGGACCAATCCGCGAGCAGGGTCGCGGTGGGCGTCCGTGGCCCTACGATGTCGCCGTGAAGGCCCGGGTGAGGGACCGCGCCATGATGGCGCGCCTGCTGCGGCGGCGGTCGTCGCTGTGGAAGATCTCGCTGTGGGTGCTGGCCGTCACCGTCCTCACGCTGATCTCGGCGGTCGGGTACGTGGTGCTCGAGGGCTGGTCGTTCTACGACGGCATCTACATGGCCGTGACGACGCTGACGACGACGGGCTTCCGCGAGGTTCATCCGATGGATCAGGGCGGTCAGATCTGGACCATGGCGGTCTCCATGGCCGGCATCGGCGTCATCTTCGGCACGGTCGGCATCGCGGCCGAGGCGTTCATGGCCGAGTGGGCGTCCGGCGAGAGGGGAGCGCGACGCATGCAGGACAACATCGACCGGCTGAGGAACCACTACGTCGTCTGCGGCTACGGGCGCGTCGGGTCGCTGGTGGCCCGGCAGTTGCGGGCCGAGGGGGCGGAGGTCGTCGTGCTCGACAGCGACGTCGACTCGCTCGCCAGCGCGAAGGACGAGGGCTTTCACGTCGTGCCGGGAGACGGCACGTCCGACGAGGTGCTGACGATGGCCGGGTCGCGCGGGCGCAGGGGCTGGTCGCGTGCATCGACTCGGATGCGAACAACGTCTACGTCACGCTGACCGCCCGCGCGCTCAACCCCGGGCTGTTCATCGTCGGGCGGGCGAGCGTGCCCGAGGTCATCGCGAAGCTGAAGCAGGCAGGCGCCGACCGGGCGATCTCGCCCTACATGATGGCCGGACGCCGGCTCGCTCACCTGGTCACCCGCCCCGGCGTCATGGACTTCATCGACTCCGCCCTCTCCAGCGCCGACCTGGATTACTCGATCGAGGAGGTCGTCATCGGGTCCGGCAGCCCGATGGCCGGCTGGTCGGTGGGCGCGCTGCGCGAGCGAGGCGTCTTCACGGTGGCGGTGGGCGGCGTCGGGGGCGCCATCGAGCACAACCCCCCGGACGCCCGCGTGCTCGCCGTCGGCGATCATCTGATCGTCTCGGGGGCGACCGACCAGTTGCAGGTGCTCGACGAGGCCTGAGCGCCCAGGGAGGCGACCGGGGCGCTAGCTGAGCCCGGACGCCGCAGCGCGCACGGCGTCCGTGAGCCGGTCGAGGCGCGTGGACGACAGCCGCCAGCTCTGCCAATACAGGCGGACCTCGGTCGCCTCGCCCTCGAGACGGACCAGGTCGCCGCGCTCCACCTCGCCCGCGAGCTGCAGCTCGGGGATCAGCCCCCACCCGAGCCCGGCCTTCACCCCGTCGAAGAACCCCTCGGTGCTGGGGATGCGGGACGTGGGCGGGGTCGTCCGGACGCCGCGCTCGCGCAGGTAGGCCACCTGCAGGTCGTCCACCTCGTTGAACCGCAGGACCGGGAGCGCGGCCCAGTCGGGGCGTCCGGGATCGCCGCCGACGGCGTGGCGCTCGAGCAGGGCGGGCGCGGCGAGCGGGACGTAGCGCATCGCCCCGAGCGGTTCGGCGCGGCAGCCGTTGACCGGGGTCGGTTCGGCCGTCACCGCGCCGACGACGTCGCCGCGGCGCAGCAGGGCGGCGGAGCGCTCCTGGTCGTCGACGTGCAGGTGCAGCGTCGCGTCCGGCCAGGACGCCGCGGCCGCCAGCAACGGCCGGAACCACGTCGCCAGGCTGTCGGCGTTGACGGCCACGGGCAGGGCCGAGCCGGCGGCGTCCAAACCGAGCTCGGCGCGGGTCTCGGCTTCGAGGAAGCCGACCTGCCGGGCCATGCGCAGCAGGACGGCGCCCGCGTCGGTCGGGGTGACCGGGACGCTCCGCCGGACGACCACGTTGCCGACCGCCTGTTCGAGCGCCTTGATGCGCTGGCTGATGGCCGACGGGGTGACGTGGAGGGCGTCCGCGGCGGCCTCGAACGTGCCCTCGTCGACGACCGCGAGCAGGGTGCGGAGCTGGTCGAGGTGCAGATCGGA
>CALMAD010000024.1 GCA_937859105.1 uncultured Propionibacteriaceae bacterium | reverse complement strand
CCGCGCGCGCTGCCCAGGCTCGCGCTGAACCCGGCCGTGACGAGCATCGATGGCTTCACGCTCGCCGACATCGAGGTGCTCGACTACGACCCGCACCCGGGTATCAAGGCCCCGATCGCGGTCTGAGGGGCGGTCGCCGTGCGCCTCGCCCATCACCTGAAGCTGCTGCTCCACCGGCCGCTGCGCGCGCTGGAGCGGCGCGAGTTCACGACGTCCGGGGGCCGCGTCCGCGTGCACCTGCGGTGGGATCTCGACCGCCAGGAGGCCGCCGACGACGACCTGCCGACGTTCGTGTTCGTCCACGGGCTCGGCGTCTCGTCGCGCTACTTCGTGCCGGTCGCCGACCGGCTGGCCGACCGGGGGCGCATCGTCCTGTTCGACCTGCCGGGCTTCGCGCGCCTGCCGACGCCGAAGGCGCCGCTGTCGATCGAGGGGTTCGCCGACGTCGTCGCGGAGGCCCTGGAGCGGGTCGACTTGCCGGGGCGTCCGGTACTGGTCGGCCATTCGATGGGCTGCCAGGTCGTCGCCGAATTGCTCGCGACGCAGGCCGTGCGGTGCCACGAGGCGATGCTGATCAACCCGGTGGTGAACGAGGGGGAACGGACGGTCCGGCTCGTCCTGCGCCGGTTCGCCCAGGCCGCCCGCTACGAGAGCCGCGCGAACGCGCTGGCCGCCCTGACCGCGTACGCCCGGTGTGGGCTGCGCTGGGTGGCCGACACGATGCCGCGCATGGTCACCTACCCCATCGAGCGGCGGCTGGCCGGGGTGGACGCCGACGTCGTGATCGTCCGCGGGGAGAACGACGCGCTCGTGCCGGACGCGTGGGCGCAGTTGTTGGCGTCCGCGCCGGCGCAGGGCCGCGTCGTGACGCTCGACGGGGCCGCGCACGGCGCCGTCTTCGATCATGCCGAGCAGATCGCCGAGGAGCTGCTGCGGCTCACCGGGCTGCCGACCGAGGAGGCCGCGCGGTGAGCCGGACGCGGGGCCGGCGGCGTCCCGCGAACGGGCCGGCCGCGGGGGCCGAACCGTCCGGACGCCCCGCACCCCGCGGACGCCGCCCCTGGCTGCGCCGGCTCCACCAGCTCGCGGTCGGGGTCGCGGACTGGGCCTACGTCCTGCCGCACTGGGCGGCGTGCTGGCTGCCGAGGCGTCCGGTCGAGACGATCGCCCCGCGCGGAACCCCTTGTGGGGCGCCGGTCGTCGTGCTGCCGGGCGTGCTGGAGAACTGGCGGTTCCAGCTCCCGCTCGCGCGCGGGCTGGCCACGCGCGGGCACGAGGTGCACCTGCTGCCGCAGTTGGGCGCGAACCTCGCGACGTTCCCGGACGCCGCGGCGATCGTCGCCGCCGAGCTGCGCCGGCGCGCCCTGGACGACGTCGTGGTCGTCGCCCACTCCAAGGGCGGCCTGGTCGCGAAGGAACTGCTGCTCGACCCCGAGACCACCGGACGCCTCCGCGGCGTCGTGGCCGTCGGGACGCCGTTCTCGGGGTCGACGTGGGCGCGCGTCCTGCCGGCCCGGACGATGCTGGGCGCGTTCTCGCCGCGCGGCCTCGATCTCGGACGCCTCCTCGCGGACGTCTCCGTGAACGATCGCATCGTCTCGCTCAGCCCGGCGTGGGACGAGGTGATCCCCGAGGGCTCGCATCTGGCCGGCGCGCACAACGTCACCCTGAACCGCTCGGGGCATTTCCTGCCGCTCGTTCACCCCGACGTGCACGAGATCGTGCACGCCCACGTCGACTCCTTCGAGAGGATCACTCCCATGCGCATCATCGCCATCGCGATCGTGGACGCCGACGGCGTCCTGGGGGACGGGCGCGCCCAGCCGTTCGAGTTCGCGGAGGACTGGGCCCGCTACAAGCGGGTCACGCTCGGGCACCCCATGATCATGGGCCGCGCGACCCACGACGCGATCGGCCGCTGGCTGCCGGGACGGACGACGATCGTCGTGACGCGGCGTCCGGACGCCGTGCAGCTGCCCACCGACGGCCGGGCGACCGGCTACGCGGTCTCCTCGGTCGAGGACGCCCTCGCGCTGGCCCGCTCGCTCGACGACGTGGTGTACGTCGCCGGCGGGGGGACGATCTACCGGGCGCTGTGGGACGCGCTGACCGAGCTCGATCTCACCGAGGTGCACGCGCGGGCGGACGTCGCCGCTGACAAGGCGGTTCACCTGCCCGAGGTGCGTCCGGAGGAGTGGCGGGAGGTGCGCCGGGAGCCGCGCGGCGAGTTCGACTTCGTCGGTTACGAGCGCGTCCCGCGCGCCTCGAGCACGTAGCCGAGCCCGGCGAGCGCGTGCATGCCGGCGCCCGCCCAGAGCAGCGAGCGTCCGGCGTTCGTGAACTGCGGCAGCCACGTGGACGCCGCGACGAGCAGCACGAGCGCCACGAACAGCACCGCCGTGCGCACCTTGCCGAGCCAGTTCACATGGATGTGCCCGCGCGCGGCGGCGTGGCCCGCGAGCAGGACGGTCGCGGCGTCCGTCACGAGGATGAGCGCGACGACCCACCACGAGACCAACTGCTGCAGCGCGAGGCAGACCACGACCGCGCTGATGCCCAGACGGTCGGCGATCGGGTCGAGGATCTCGCCGACCCGCGAGACCTGGTTCGTGCGGCGGGCGAGCCAGCCGTCCACCCAGTCGGTGCCGGCCCACAGCACGAGCAGCACGACGGCAAGGGGGCCTGGGTTCGGGTCGAGGATCCGCCAACACACCGGAACCAGCAGCAGGAACCGCAGCACGGTGAACAGGTTCGGGACCGTCGCCCACCCTGCGTCGGTGCGGTCGGTTTCCATGCGGCCACTGTATTGGACGCCCCCCGTGTGCGTTTCTAGGCTGCACAGTCCACCCTCTGGTGTGGATCTTGCAGCCTAGAAGCGCACACGGCCGGACGCCCCCGGCGCCGTAGGCTCGGGGGAGTGAGAACGACCGCGTCCGTGCTGCACCTCGACCTGGACGCCTTCTTCGCCGCCGTCGAACAGCGCGACAAGCCGTCGCTGCGCGGCAAGCCGGTGATCGTGGGCGGGGTCGGCGGTCGCGGGGTCGTGTCGACGGCGTCGTACGAGGCGCGGCGGTTCGGCGTCCACTCGGCGATGCCGATGCACGAAGCGCGCCGGCTCTGCCCGCACGCGGCGTTCCTGGCGGGGCGGTTCGGGGCGTACCGGGAGGCGTCCGGCATCGTGATGGGGCTGCTGCGCGGGCTGTCACCCCTGGTGGAGCCGCTGAGCCTCGACGAGGCGTTCGTCGACCTCGCCACCGACCCCGACCGCGACCTGACCCCTGACGGGCTCCGCGCGATCGCCGCGGACCTGCGCGCGGCCGTCGTCGAGGCGACGGGCGGGCTGACGGCGTCGGTGGGGCTGGGGTCGAGCAAGTTCATGGCGAAGGTCGCGACGGAGCTGGGCAAGCCGGACGGCGTCCATCTGGTCGAGCCCGGCGACGAGGTCGCGACGCTCGCGCCGCTGCCGGCGCGGGCGATCCCGGGGGTGGGGCCGGCGACGATGGAGCGGCTCGCGAAGCTCGGCGTCGCGACGATCGCCGACGTGCAGGCGCTCAGCGAGCGGGAGCTCGTGCGGGAGCTGGGGAAGGCGTCCGGCGAGGGGCTACACGCGCTGGCGTTCGCGCGCGACGATCGTCCGGTGGTGGCCGAGCGCGAGGCGAAGTCAATCTCGGTGGAGGACACGTTCGAGCACGACCTGACCGATCCGGCCGAGATCGACCGGATCGTCGACCGGGACGCCGCCCTCGTCGCCGCGCGCCTCGGGAAGGCGCGCCTGTTCGCCCGGACGGTCACCGTCAAGGTGCGGCTGCCCGACTTCACCACGTTCTCGCGCTCGCAGACCCTGCACGGGGCGACCGACTCGGCCGACGTCATCGCCCGGCTGGCGAGGGGGCTGCTGCGCGAGGTGGACGTCCGCGTCGGCGTCCGGCTGCTCGGCGTCGGGACGGCCGGTTTCACGACCGCCGCCCAGGAGGAGCTGTTCGAGGTGGAGGCGTCCGGGCCCGTGGTCGAGGAGCGGGAGGCGTCCCCGGTGCGTCCGCGCTACGAGCCGCGCTGGCAGCCGGGCGCCGACGTCGAGCACGCCGAGCACGGCCGCGGCTGGGTGTGGGGGAGCGGCCTCGGGCGGGTGACGGTCCGCTTCGAGACGGCCGAGACCGGCCCGGGCGCCGTCCGGACGTTCACCCTCGGCGATCCTGCCCTGACCCTGCTCTGAGGACGCCGCCTGCCTCCGCTTCGAGCTGCGCCGCGGCCCGCCTGCTCTGACCCCGCCTCGGCATCCCAGGAGGTGGTCGGATCCCGTGGGGCGCCCATGCGGACCTCCAGGAGCGCGGCGCCTGGATGGCGTTCGGCCGGGTCACGCCGTGGGTGCCTGCCGCTGCTCGGCCAGCCCGCCGGTCCGCCCGTATGCTCAGCGCATGGACGCTGATGATCCGCGCTACCCGGCTCACTGGGAAGCGGACGTGGTCCTCGCCGACGGCGGTGTCGCTCACGTGCGGCTCGCGCGCACCGGCGACGCCGACGCGCTGCGCAGCTTCTATGGGCGGGTCTCTGACGCGTCGCTGTTACTGCGCTTCTTCGGCAACCACGCTCCCCAGATCGAGGACGAGGTTCACCAGTTGATCGAGTCCGACCAGGTGGATCGGGTCGGACTAGTCATGACGATCCGCGACGAGATCGTCGCGGTCGTCCGCTACGTCGTCGGGCCTGGTATCGCGAGCGCGCCACCCGCCGACGACCGCTCGGCGGACGTCGCGTTCCTCGTCCGTGACGATGTCCAGGGCGGGGGCATCGCGAGCTTGCTCTTGGAGCACCTGGCCGAGGTGGGCCGCGAGCGGGGCGTCCGGCGATTCTTCGCCGAGATGCTGCCGGAGAATCGCCGGATGATCGGCGTCTTCCGCAGCGCCGGCTACCGCGTCAAACCCGCGCTGGCCGACGGCAACGTGGTCGTCGACTTCGCGATCGAGGGGACGCCCGAGGCGCGCTCGATCATGGAGCAGCGCGAGCGCCGGGCCGAGAGCGCCGCGATCAGGCGTCTCGTCGGGCCCGGCGGCGTCGGGCTGGCCGGCCCGGCCGAGTTCGTCGGGCCGCTGGCGGACGCCGTCGGGGCGTTCGGCTATCCGGGCCGGGTGGCCGTCGCACACCGGGTTACGGATCTGCCGCCGGGCCTCGACCTGATCGTCGTCCCCGGCGGAGCGGACGCCGTCGGCCATCTCGAGGCTGCCGCCGAGCGGGACGCCCACGGGCTGCTCATGCTGGCCCCGCCGGCCGGGCCGGCGATGACCCCGGAGTTGGGCCGG
>CALMAD010000023.1 GCA_937859105.1 uncultured Propionibacteriaceae bacterium | reverse complement strand
GGCCGCCGGGTCGGCCGGACCCAGCCGCCCGGACGCCCGCGCCGTCGCCCCCAACGGCAGCGCCCGCCACTGCTCCGCCGCGTCCCCCGTCGCCGAGATCTCGACCGGCGCGCCCGACCTCCACTCGGACCCGCGCGCGGACGCCGCCACGAGCGTCGCCCTGGACGCCCACCACGCCGGACGCGGGCCGCTGCCCGCGTGGTAGCGCGGCGTCCCGCCGATGCGCACCTCCACCACGGCCGTGGCGCGGTGGGCGGCGAGGTCGGCCACCGGGTCGCGCTGCTGTTGCCAGACCCGCGCCCAGCCCAGCCCAGCGGTCACGGCCAGCACCAGTGCGGACACCGCCAGCAGGCGTCCGCCGCGCCACCGGGACGCCAGCCCGAGCAGCGCTCCCGTCAGGACGGCCGCCGCGACGAACCGCCCTTCCCCCGACGTCGCGGCCCACGCCCCCGCCCAGGCGGCGACGCCCAGAGCGAGCGGCCGGACGTCCACCCGATCGTCCCGCTCCCGCCGCGGCCGACCACCGTCGCTCACCCGACGGTCACCTGGCCCTTCAGCTTCTCGAACGTCTTCAGCCCGATCCCTTCGATCTCCTGCAACTCCTCCACCCGGCTGAACCGCTGATGCTGCTGCCGCCACGACAGGATCGCCTTGGCCGTCACCGGGCCCACGCCGGGCAGGGTGTCGAGCTGCTCGGGCGTCGCCGTGTTCAGGTTCACCTTCCCGGACGCCGCCGCGCCGCCGCCGCCCCCGCCGGAACCGCCACCCGACGACCCCGCACCACCCTCCACGCTCCCTCCCAGAGAGCCGGGACCACCGACGACCACCTGCGCCGCGTCCGTCACGACCGCGGCCAGGTTCAACCGGCCGGGCCTCGCCCGCGCGGTCAGCCCGCCGGCCGCCTCGATCGCGTCGAGCACCCGCGCCCCCTCGGGCAGAGTGACCACCCCCGGCTTGCGCACCTCGCCGACCACGTGCACCCGGATGACCGGCCTCGGCGTGGCGCTCGGCGTCCTCGGGGCCACCTGCACGGACGCCACCTCCACCGGAGCCGCCGTCGCCACCGGGCCGGTGCGCGCCTGCACCATGGAGTAACCGGCGTATCCGCACCCGGCCAGCACGATGACGAGCACCACGACCAGATGCGCGCGCCCGAACTCCACGGCTCGCGCAGCCATCGCACGCACCTCGGACGCCGCCCTCCCGGCCGCCCCGTGGGGCGTCTCCGGCGCGCCCGGCGAGCGGGACAGGGGGCGCGCGGCGACCACCCCCCTCTCGTCCGGCACCTCCGGTTCGTCCTCACCGGGTGCCCCCGGTTCGTCCCGCGCCGAGGCGTCGGGAGGCTCGCGGGCGGTCATCAGCGACTCCAGGCGGGCGCGCACGACCTGGCTCATCACCTCGTCCGGCTCCAACCGGCGCAGCGTCGTCATGCCTTCCACGGTGGGGACGCGGAGCCGAATTTTTTCACCCGACGACCAACTGTGGATAACTTTCTTGCCCACCCTGGTTCACTGGTCCCCATGACCACACGCACCCTCGGCCGTCATCTCATGCTGGCGGTCGCGTGGGGCTGCGTCGCGTTCGGCGGCGCGATGATGATGCTCTACCTGGTGCCCCGGCTCCAGTTCTCACGCTCCAAGCTCGCCATGGCGGCCGCGTTCATCCCCTACGGCATCGTCGCGTGGGCGCTCGCCGCCGTCCTCTTCCTCGCCTTCGCGCGCGGCCGGCCGCGCGGCGTCCTGGCTCTCCTGGCGGCCGCCGCCCTGGCCACCCAACTGTCGTGGGCGCGGCCCTACTGGCCCCGCGAGGCGCCGCAGGCGTCCGGGCAGGCCGTGCGCGTCTTGTCGCTGAACATGCTCTACGGCAATGCGGATCCCGCCGGGCTCAGCGCCCAGGTGAAGGCGGCCAATCCCGACATCATCGTGCTGCTCGAATACACCGGGAGCGCCCAGACCGCGCTCGCGCCGACCGGCATCTTTCGCGACTATCCGCACACCGCGGGCTTCTACGACCCGCCGTTCGACGACGCGATGGGCACGACCGTGCTGTCACGCTGGCCCGTCGACGAGATCGCGCAGCTTTCCACCGGGCCCGGGCAGCACCTGATGCGCGTGCAGCCCCCCTCCGGCCCGCCGATCGTGTTGGCCGCCGCCCACCCGGCGAACATGACGAACGGCGGCGGCACCGGCCTGTGGCGCTGGGAGGCGTCCGTGCTGCGGCGGGCCGTCGAGGGCCACCTGAAAGAGCCGCTCATCGTCGCGGGCGACCTCAACGCGGTCCAGGAGCAGCCCACCCTGCGCTCCCTGCTGGGCCTCGGGCTCAGCGACGCCGCGTCGCAGGCCGGCGAGGGGTGGCAGCCCACGTTCCCCGCCCAGGGGTACGGCGGCGTCCCGCCGATGATCGCGATCGACCACGTGCTCGTCAGCGACCGCGTCGTGGCCCGGAACGTGCGAACGTTCCGCGTCTTGGGCACCGACCACCTCGGCCTGGTGGCCGACCTCGTGGTGAAGCCGGCCTGACGCCGCGGCCGGGCCGCGGCGCCGGGCGCGACCGCTCAGGCCGGGACGATCGAGACCATCTTCGGCAGCCGGACGATCACCTTCCGCACGTCGCGCCCCGCCAGCGCCCGCTGGACGCCGTCGTCGGCCAGCGCGGCCGCGGTCGCCTCGTCTTCGGTGATGGCGGCCGGCACGTCCAGCTTCGCGCGCACCTTGCCCTGCACCTGCACGACCAGGGTGACCGATTCCTGCACCAACAGGTCCGGTTCGGCGGTCGGCCACGTCGAGCGGGCCACCGACGGCGCGTGGCCCAGCACCTCCCACATCTCCTCGGCCACGAACGGCGCGACGGTGCTCAGCGCCTGCGTCACGAACTCCGCCGACTCCCGCACCGCCGGATCGTCCGGGCCGCAACCCGAATCGATCGCCTTGCGGGTGGCGTTCACCAGCTCCATCACGCGCGCGATCGCGACGTTGAACCGCCGCGATTCCAGCGCCTCGGTGACGTCGGCGATCGCGCGGTGCGTCACGCGGCGCTGCTCCAGAGCACCGGACGCCGCGTCCACCCCCGGCTCCGACGTCACGTCGGTGGCCAGCCGGTAGGCCCGCTGCAGGAACTTCGCCGACGAGCCCGGGGAGACGTCGGCCCAATCGATGTCGTCCTCCGGCGGGCCCGCGAAGACGACCGTCGTGCGAACGGCGTCCACCCCGAACCGGTCGATCTGCTCGCCCAGATCGACACCGTTGCCCAGCGACTTGCTCATCGCCTTGCCCTGGTTGATGACCTGGCCCTGGTTCATCAACTCCGTGAAGGGCTCGCTGAAGTCGACCAGGCCCATGTCGTTCAGCACCTTGGTGAAGAAGCGGCTGTACAGCAGGTGCAGGATCGCGTGCTCGACGCCCCCGACGTACTGGTTCACCGGCATCCACCGGCGCACGACCTCGGGGTCGAACGGCGCCCGATCGTCGTGGGGCGTGCAATACCGGAAGTAGTACCAGGAGCTGTCGACGAACGTATCCATCGTGTCGGCGTCCCGTTCGGCCGCGCCGCCGCAGCGCGGGCACGCGACCTCCCGCCACTCCTTCGCGGCGTCGGACGCCAGCGGCGACGTCCCCTTCGGTGCCAGATCGGCGCCGCGGATGTCGGGCAACTCCACCGGCAGCTGATCCTCCGGCACCGGCACCTCGCCGCACGCCGGGCAGTGGATGATCGGGATCGGGCAGCCCCAGAACCGCTGCCGGCTCAGCAGCCAGTCCCGCAGCCGGAACGTCACGGTCGCGCGGCCGGTTCCGGCCGCCTCCAGCGTCTCGTTCGCCTTCGCGATGCCGGACGCCTTGTCGGCCAGCCCGTTCAGCACGTCCGAGTTCACGTAGACGCCGTCGCCGACCGTCGCGACGCCGGACGTGCGCGGATCGGCCTCACTGGTGTCGATGACCAGCCGGACGTCGATGCCGTACTTGTTCGCGAAGTCGAGGTCGCGCTGGTCGTGCGCGGGCACCGCCATGATCGCGCCCGTCCCGTACTCGGCCAGCACGTAGTCGGCGGCCCAGACGGGCACCGACTCGCCGTTGATCGGGTTGACGGCCGTCACGCCCAGATTCACGCCGGTCTTCTCGTGGTCGGTCGACTGCCGCTCGATCTCCGTCTGCTGCTTCACGCGCTCCAGGTAGGCCTCGAACGCGGGGCGGGCCTCGTCGGTGACGATCTCGGCCGCCAGGTCGGAGTCGGGCGCGACGACCATGAACGTGGCCCCGTACAGCGTGTCGGGCCGCGTCGTGAAGACGGTCACCGGCTCCTCGCGCCCCTCGACGCGGAAGTCCACATACGCGCCCTCGGAGCGCCCGATCCAGTTGCGCTGCATCGCCAGGACGCGGTCGGGCCACTTGCCCTCCAGCTTCGCCATATCGTCCAGCAGCCGCTGCGCGTACTCGGTGATCTTGAAGTACCACTGCGTCAGCTTGCGCTTGGTGACGACGGCCCCGCACCGCTCACAGTGGCCCGCGACGACCTGCTCGTTGGCCAGCACGGTCTGGTCGTTGGGGCACCAGTTGACGTAGGAGTCCTTCCGGCACGCCAGCCCGCGCGAGTAGAACTGCAGGAACAGCCACTGCGTCCACCGGTAGTACTCGGGGTCGGAGGTGTGCAGCTCCCGCGTCCAGTCGATGCTGACGCCGTAACGCTTGAACGACCGCTTCTGCGTCTCGATGTTCGCATACGTCCAGTCGGCCGGATGCGTGTCGTTGCGGATGGCCGCGTTCTCCGCGGGCAGCCCGAAGCTGTCCCACCCGATCGGGTGCAGCACGTCGAAGCCCTGCATCATCCAGTACCGCGCCAGCACGTCGCCGATCGCGTAGCACTCGGCGTGCCCCATGTGCAGGTCGCCCGACGGGTACGGGAACATCTCCAGGATGTAGCGGCGCTCGGCCGACCCGTCGTCGCGGGCGGCGAACGTGCCGTCCTCGGCCCAGAACTTCTGCCAGCGCTCCTGCGCGGCAGCCGCGTCGTAGCTTCCTCGAGCGGTCTCCACTGTCGAACATCTCCTCGTCGGGTTGGTCTGGATCGATCGCAGGCACCGGGCCTCGCCGGTGCGGGGCATGAAAAAACCCCTGTCAGCCCGTGGGCATCAAGGGGCGCCGCGCCACCGGTCAGGCCGCGCGGCTAGCGAAGAAGTCGCGAAGCCGAGCGCATGAAGCGATCCATGGCCGTCAGTGTAGCCCATGGGCCGCGCGCGCCCGGCACCGCCTCCTCCCCGGGACGCCGCCGGTTTCCCCGGCCACAGCCGGGGCCCCGGCGGGCACCCCGCCGCCCGTCAGGACAGCGCCTCGATCTCCTCCATCGTGGGCGGGTTGGCACCCTTGCGCGTGCAGACGATCGAGGACGCCACGACGCCCCGCCGCAACGAGTCGCGCAGGCTCAACTGGTCGCCGACATAGGCCGACAAGAAGCCCGACATGAACGTATCCCCCGCCCCGACGGTGTCGACGACGTCCACCGGACGCACCGGCACCCGGATGATGTCCCCCTCCGCGTTGCAGGCGACCGCCCCGTCCTCTCCCAGCGTCAGGACGACCCACGGCGCCCCGTAGCGGCGGGCCAGTTCCACCCCGGCATTGCCCGCCAGGCGTGGCAGGCGCGCCGGCCCGGCGAGGAACGCGATGTCTTCGTCGCTGCCCTTGATGATGCCGCGGCGGGCCCCGACCGCGATCAGCCACGGCTCGATCTTCTTCCAGTACTCCTCGGGATCGGGCATGACCGTCGGCCGGACGTTGACGTCGATCGACATCGGCGTCGTGCCGCCCTTCACCCACTCGAGCAGCGCCGCGTCCCCCGGCGGCACCACGAGCACCAGGGACGCGATGTGCAGCCAGTCGTTCACCCCCAGCTCGGGCAGCTCGTTGGCCTGCCAGCCGAAGTTGGCCGTGTTGCTGAAGTGGAAGTTGTACGTCGCGTGCCCCTTGGAGTCGAGGCTCACGATCGCCAGCGAGGTGGCCTGCGAGGTCTCCGCCGCCAGCTTCAACCCGACGTTGTTCGCCTCGAGGTGGCTGGTCAACTGCCGGCCGAACCGGTCGGAGCCGAGCCGACCGAGAAACTCCACCCGTTGGCCCTGGCGGGCGAGCGCGATCGCCGAGTTCATGGGCCCGCCCGCGGAACGGGCGTCCCAGATGCTCGAGATCGTGCTTCGCTCCGCGTCGAGGTCGGGAATCAAATCGATGAGTGCTTCGCCGCACACCACGTACCGGGTCATGGGGACACATTAGGTGCCCACGGCCGCGACGGCGACCGATTCGGCCAAAGCCAAGTAGCCGGACCGCACCTCCTCCCACAAGTCAGGATGCAGCGCCATCGCGCACGCCAGGTCGACGAACCGCGTCCAGTCGTCGGAGTGGCTGAGATCGGCCAACCGCTCGAGGCAGACCTGGGCCATCGCGCCGTCGCCCCGCACCCAGGCGGCGAGCGCGAGCAGGGTGAGCGCGCCCCGGCCCATCGGCCCCGGGGACGCCTGCACCACCTGCGCCCAGCACTCGAACCGATCGCCCGCGTTCTCCCGCGTCGTGTCGAGGATCGCCCGCTCGGCCCACTCAGGCTCCCTCGCCAGCACGGCGAGCAGGCAGCGCTCGTGCAGCGTCAGGCTGCGCCCTGCGCGCCAGGAGAGCAGCAGCGCGTCACCCGCTGCCTCGCGCGAGGGCCCCTCGGGCCATCGGGTCGCCACCTCGGCCATGGCAGCCTCGCGCTCGTCGCGCCCGAACGTGCCGACCAGGGACGCCGCCAGTTCCGCCCGACTGCCCCGCACCTCGACGCCGGCGTAGGCGGCTCCGGCGGCCACGGCGGTCGAGGCGGGGTCGTAGGGCCGGCCAACGTCGTCGGGTGAGTCGTACCAACGGCGTCCGTCGGCATGGAGGGCAACCGCGCAGCGCTCGCCCACCTCGCTGCGCAGCAACTCCAGCACGCGCCAGGCCGCTCGCCCGTCGCCGGAGTACGCGATCGCGAGCACGTCGCTCTCGGGGAACCGGTGCAGCAGCGGCTCGAGCGCCGTACGCAGCGAACGGCGCCGTCGGACCCTGGCCAGGTCGACGCGCGCGGCGACCTCGACGCGCCCGCTCTCCACGAGCACCAGCACCAGCGACTCGGACGGATGGAAGTGCAGCAGAGCGGGAACGGCGCCGAACAGGTCGTCGACGGAGGCGATGGTGAGCAACGTGGGCGACGAATCATCTTTCATAGTCCCCACGGTTGTCCCGCCCGACCCCCATTGTTCATCGTCCACAGGGGCGCATGCGCGAGTCTTCGTTATCCACAGGGCCGCGTCGGCGGTCGATCCGGCAACGGGTACCCTGGGCGGCGATGAGTGACCGAGGCTGGAACACCAACGGCTACCCGGGCGACCCCGCCCAGGGTGATCCGGGCGACCCGGCGGGCTGGCCCGGCCGCCCCGACCAGGGGCAGCCCACGGCCGGCCAAGGCCAGGGCGTCCAGAACGCGGGTCGTGAACCCGAGCACCGCCCGCTCGGCAACCAGCCCCTGCAGCGCGTCGACATCGAGGCGTACTCCGCGCCGCGCTTCACCAAGGGGTGGCTGCTGTGGGTGCTGTTCGCCGCCATCATCGCGGGCGTGGTCATCGGCGCGACGTTCCTGGCGCGCACGGCAGCCGTCGCCCCCACCGCGTCGCCGACGAGTCCGGCCGCCGCGCCCACGAGCTCCGGGCCGGGCTTACCCTTCACGATGCCGTCCGACCCCGACTCGGGCGGCCGGTGGGAGGTGGTGTCCGAGCAGTGGCAGCCGGGCGGCGTGCTGCTGAGCGTTCGCCTCTGGGCCGACCGCGGCACGATCAGCTACGGCTTCCTGGCGTTCCAGAACAACGGCACCAACGTCATCGACCCGGCGCCCTCACCGCGGCAGCCCGAACTCACCCGGGGCACGCTCGCGGAGGGCGATTCGACCACCGGCTACGTGTTTCTCCCGATCCAGCGGGCGCCGGCGACCCTGATCCTGACCACCGCGACCGGACGCCAGATCTCCGCCCTGCCCGTCAAGAGCTGACCAGCCTCGGCGCGCGAGCCGGGCGCCTCAGGAGGTGTGCCCGCCCACCCGCGCGATCGCGGCACGGTAGATCGCCTCGTAGCGCTCGCCCATCGCGGCCGTCGTGAGGCCCGCGCGTAAGGACGCCGTCGCCTCCGCCATGGCCGCAAGCCGGGCCCGGTCCTCCGCCAGCGTTCTCATCCCCGCGGCCAACCCTTCGACCGTGGGCTCCACGAGCAGCGCGTTGTCGGGACCCACCCCCACGCTCAGCCGGTCGTCGCAGTACAGGATCGGGGTGCCCGCCGCGGCCGACTCGGCGAGCACCATCCCCTGCGTGTCGAACCGGTAGGACGCCAGCACGAACACGTCGGCGTCCGCGATCGTCTGCGCGACCTCGCCGACGTCGCCGATGTGCCCGGTGAACCGGACGCTGCCGTGCCTCACCGTGCGCGCCAATTGCTTCAGCGCGCCCTCCTCTTGCCCGCCCCCGGCGATCACGAGTTCCGCGTCGTCCCTCCCGAGCAGGGCGAACGCCCGGACGATCGCGTCCACGCGCTTCTCGGCGCCGAGGCGTCCGCAGCTGAGAAACCTGATCCCCGCCCCCACCGGACGCCTCCGGCGCACCTCGGTGAACCGGCTCGACACCCCGCTCGGCACCACGGACGCCCGCCCCGCGAGCGCCCCGCCGCTCGCCCGCACGACGGTGTCGACCAGGAACGGCGCCGGCGAGGTCACCGCGTCGGGGCACGCGGCGAGGCGGGTGACGTTCATCCAGTCGCGCACTGCGAGCGGCGAATCCTCCCCCGCGACCGGCGCCGGACGCCGCACCGAGACGGCCAGCGGACGCGCCGACGCGCGCCGGACGACGCGGCTCGCCAGCGGGAGGAACAGCATCGAGGACCCCCACGCCTGCCGCGGCGTCGTGGCGTGCGTGCCCGCGTAGTTGGAGTGGAACGTGTGCACGTGCGGGATGCCCTGCAGGTTCGCGATCTTGGCCGCCAGCACCATCGACCCGCGCTCGTTCTGGCTGTGCACCACGTCGAACGTGAACCGGCGCGCGATGCGCCGCGCGAGGGCATCCGAGAACTGCAGCGAGCACATGTAGCTCGGCGAATAGGGGACGCGCCACGTGGGAATCGTCGTGTAGTCACCCGCCGGCGGTGGGGTGAAGTTCACGTGCGGCGAGAACAGCGTGCCATGGTAACCGCGCCGCACGAGTTCGGCCAACTGCAACTCGATCGAGCGGCAGACCCCGCCCGAGTCGGGGTAGAAGTCATCGGTGAAGAGCCCGACGCGCAACTGCCCGGGGACCGGCGCGCTCAGCCGCTTCCCCGGCGCTCGGGTCTCGCGCGGCCTCACGTCGCGGTGGTCTCCGGGCTCGCCGCCTGGCGCCTGGCCACGGCGTCGGGGTGATACCGGCTCAGCAGCACGACGCCCCAGATCGCGACGGCGCCCGAGATGACCATGCCCACCGCGTCCAGCCCGCTCAGCAGGACGCCCTCGCCCAGGATGATCAGGCCGAACGACACACCCACGATCGGATCGGTCGTCGTCATGGACGCCACGACCGTCTCCGCCGGGCCGGTCGCGTAGCCCTGCTGGATCATCGCGCCGCCGAACAGGTACGAGCCGATCAGGAAGGGCACGATCACCCAGAACATCGTGCTGGTGTGGAAGTCGGGGGTGCGCATCATCACCGAGGTGCTCTTGATCAGCGCCGACGAGAGCCCGTAGAAGAACGAGCCGCCGGTGGCCCAGAACAGCGAGCGCAGCATGCCGTTGCGGCCGCGCCAGCCGAGCAGCCCGAAGAAGGCCCCGATCGCGTAGACGACGATGCAGCCCAGCAGCACCTGGGGTGGCTCGACCCGCGTGTCCTTCGCCGCGTTCGTGCTGGAGATGAGCGTGAAACCGACGATGCCGACGATGGTGAGCAGCACCGCGCCCCACATGATCTTCGTGACTTTGTGGCCGTGGATCTTCGCGGCCATGAGCACCGACCACGGCACGGCCAGGATGCCGACGGGCTGCACGACGGTCACCGGCGCCATCATCAGCGCGATGATGTGCGACACGGCCCCCACGGTGATGATGCCGAGCCCGAGCAGCCACTTCGGCGTCGTGACCAGCCGCCACAGCTGCTTCAGGTTCATGGATTTGTTCTCGGCGTCCGGGTCGGTCACCTCGCCCGCCACCAGATGCTGAATCGTCGCGCCGGTCGCGAACAGAAGCGACGCCACCGCCACGATCAGAATGCCCAACGGAACGTTCTGATAATGCAGGAAGTCGTGCATGCGCCGCCCATCGTGTTCGGTCGTTGAAGCGAAGGTCGATCGTCAGACTACCGGCTACCCGGGACGACGCCCCGCAGGCACCGGGCCGAACTTAAGTCTCGGGTCCGCGGTCGCCTCCGGCGTCCCACCACGGGCCGTGGGCGACGCCGTCCTCCCCCCATCGGCCGAGGAGGCCGCCCGACCCCCGGCGGTCACCGCACGGATGGCAACTCGTTGCGCACGGTTTTCCGGGCCACGTAAGGCAGGCGTAATGTTTCGCCTGGCTCGAACGAGCCGCCAACCAATGCTGGTGGAGCCGCACCGGCGACTCCAGCGAGCACCATCGTCATTTTGGAGAAGTTGATGCAACCCACCATGGCTCAGCGGCTGTGGGCCGAGTTCCTCGGCACCTTCTGGCTCACCTTCGGCGGCTGCGGCTCGGCCGTGCTGGCCGCCACCGTCACGACTTCCACCGGTTTCCCGGCGGGCATCGGCTTCGTGGGCGTCGCCCTCGCCTTCGGCCTGACCGTCGTGACCGGCGCCTACGCGGTCGGCCACCTGTCCGGCGGCCACTTCAACCCGGCCGTCACGGTCGGGCTGTTCCTCGCCAAGCGCATCGAGGCGAAGGCCGTCCTTCCCTACTTCGTCACCCAGATCGTCGCGGCGTCCGTCGCCGGCGGCGCGCTGTTCGCCATCGCGTCCGGCAAGCCCGGTTTCAACGCGATCGAGTCCGGCTTCGCCACCAACGGCTACGGCGCCCACTCCCCCGGCGGCTACTCGATGCTGTCCGCGCTGCTCGTCGAGATCATCCTGACCGCCGTCTTCGTCTGGGTCATCCTGGGCGTCACCTCCGAGAAGGCCCCCAAGGGCTTCGCCCCGCTGGCCATCGGCCTCACGCTGACCCTGATCCACCTCGTGTCGATCCCCGTCGACAACACGTCGGTCAACCCGGCCCGTTCGCTGGGCGTCGCCTGGTTCGCCGGTGCCGAGCCGCTGTCGCAGGTCTGGCTGTTCGTCGTCGCCCCGATCGTGGGCGCCCTGATCGCCGGTCTGTCCTACTCCGCGCTCACCGGTGACAAGAACGCCGTCGCCGAGCTCGCCGAGACCCAGCGCGCGTCGCTGAACGGCTGACCCACACCGGACGCCTGACCGGGCACCGCCCGCTCAGCTCCGCCCGCGGCCCGACCCCTTCGGG
>CALMAD010000022.1 GCA_937859105.1 uncultured Propionibacteriaceae bacterium | reverse complement strand
GGATCACAACTCGACCACGGCCCCTGAGAGAGCCGTTAGCGAACTGAAACACCTGACCAGAGACGGATCGACCGCCCCGGACGAGTCCGGGGCGGTCGGTGGGCGGTGATGCTGGACGCCTGCGGTCAGACCCGCGGACGCCCCGGCTCGTAGGCGCAGAACGGCTCCTCCGCGAGGTAGTTGCCGGTCATCGCGTAGGCCCGCGCTCGGGACCCGCCGCAGGCGTCCCGGAAGCCGCAGACGCCGCACTTGCCCTCCAGCAGCGTCCGGTCCCGCAGCTCCCGGAAGACCGGCGCGTTGCGGTAGATGTCGATGATGTCGGTCTCGCGGATGTTGCCCGCGTTCACCGGCAGGAAGCCCGACGGGTAGATGTCGCCGGTGTGGCTGATGAAGATGAACCCGTCGCCGTCGTTCACGTTGCGGGCGCGCCCGATGCCGTCGGACTGGCTGTAGTGCATGCCGCGGGTCATGACCTCGTCAACGTCCTCGTCCGCCCCTGCGCGCACCTCGGCGCGCTTGCGTTGCATCACGACGCGGCTGTACTGCGGGGCCGCTGTCGCCTTGATGTCGAACGGCGCGACCTTGCTCAGGTCGTAAAGCTGGTGGAAGACCTGCTCGAACTCCTCCGCGGACGCCACGTCGTCGGCCTTCGCGCGGCCCATCGGCACGAGGAAGAACACCTCCCAGAACACCACGCCGAGGGTGGTCATGAGCTCGGTCATCGCGTCCATGTCGTCGATGTTGGCCTTGCGGATGACCGTGTTGACCTGCGTCGACAGGCCGACCTCCTGCGCCTCACGCAGAATGCGCAGCCCGTGGTCGAAGCTGCCCTGCACCTGCCGGAACTCGTCGTGGATCGCGGCGTTGCTGCCGTCGAGCGAGACGGCGAGGCGGGTGAGCCCGACGTCCTTGAGCTGCTGCAGCAACTCCTTCGTCGCCAGGGACGTCGTCGCCGGCGTGATGCCCATCCGCATCCCGAGCTTCGCGCCGTACTCGACCAGCTCGACGATGTCGGGCCGCTTGAAGCAGTCCCCGCCGCTGAACACGAACACGATCGGGCCGAACTCGCGCAGCCGATCCATCATCGCCTTCGCCTCGGCGGTCGACAGCTCCCCCGGATGGCGCAGCGGCTGGGCCATGGCCCGGCAGTGCTTGCAGGCCAGGTCGCAGGCCTGGGTGGTCTCCCAGATCGCGATGAACGGGGCCTTGTCGAAGTCGAGGTGGCGGCGCGTCGGCGCTGCGCCGGGGTGCCCACCGGGATGGCCCCCAGGGTGCCCCCCGCGGCCGTGCGGGTGCCCGCCCGGATGCCCGGAGGGACGCCCGCCCTGCGGGATGCTCGTCGGGGAGGGTCCGATGGTCTGCTGCGCCATGGCTGCACTGTACCTACTACTAGCCGTAGTAGGCAGCCGGAGCGAGGAATTGAACAGGGATGATCGGAGAAAATCCTGCCGGGCTAAAGTGACCCCGATGCACATCCGGACCTTGGCGGCGGCCAGCGCGCTCGCCGTCCTCACGCTGACTGGCTGTTCGGCCGTCCAGGCCCTTCCAGGGCCGGCGACGCCGTCCCTTGCGGCGCCCACCCCGAGCAGCCGGGCGACCGCGTCCGAGACGACCGCGGGGGCCGAGACGCCGCCCTCGCAAACGTCCCCCGCCCCCGCGGATACCCGCGCGGGCGCGCAACTGAACCGGCCGTACGTGGTCGACGGCATCCTCGTGGTGAACAAGAACCACCGCCTCGGGCCCGGCTACGTGCCGGCGTGGGCCTCGCAGCCTCAAGGGCTGCGCCCCGACGTGCGCGCAGCCGCCGACCGGCTCATGGTCGCCGCGAAGGCCGACGGCGTCCCGCTGAAGATCCGCAGCGGCTACCGCAGCTACGCGACGCAGAAGGCGTCCTTCGATCGCGCGATGCGCACCCAGGGCGCGGCCAAGGCCCGCGCCTACTACGCGGAGCCGGGCGCGAGCGAGCATCAGACCGGCCTCGCGTTCGACTTGTGGGACGGCCGGAACCGCGGCGACGCCTTCAAGCGCACCCCCCAGGCCGCCTGGATCGCGCAGCACGCCGTCGAATACGGCTTCATCGTGCGCTACCCGAACGGGCGCGAGTCCGTGACCGGCTACCTGTGGGAGCCCTGGCACCTGCGCTACGTCGGCACCGACGTCGCGCGTCGCTTCGGGCCGAACGCGACGCTGACGCTGGAGGAGTTCCTCGGGCTTTCCTGAAAACCCGGCGCCCGCGGCCACAGCCGCGGGCGTCCGGCGTTCGTCACACCTGACCAAGGGCCGGACTACCCCTTCATCACCTCCGCGACGGCGTGGGCGACGTAGTCGATGTTGCCCTGGTTGAGGGCCGCAACACAGATGCGGCCGGCGTTCGTGCCGTAGACGCCGAACTCCTCGCGCAGGCGGATCATCTGATCCTTCGTCAGGCCCGAGTAGCTGAACATGCCGATCTGGTCGGTGATGAAGCTCATGTCGTCCTCGACGCCGGCGGCCTTCAGCCCCTCGACCAGCGCGGCGCGCATGGCCTTGATGCGGGTGCGCATCTCGGCGAGTTCGGCCTCCCACTGCGCCCGCAACTCCGGATCCGCGAGCACGGTCGTCACGATCGCCGCGCCATGAGTGGGCGGGTTGGAGTAGTTGGTGCGGATCGTCACCTTGACCTGCGAGAGGACCCGCTGGGCCTCCTCCGCGTCGGTGCAGACCAGCGACAGACCGCCGACCCGCTCGCCGTAGAGGCCGAAGCTCTTGCTGAACGACGTGGAGACGAGGAACGAGCCCACCTGCTCGGCGAACTTCCGGACGACCGCGCCGTCCTCGTCCAGCCCGTAGCCGAAGCCCTGGTACGCCATGTCGAGGAACGGGATGAGGCCGCCCTCCTTGATCGTCTCGATCACCCGATCCCACTGCTCGGGGGTGAGGTCGTAGCCGGTCG
>CALMAD010000021.1 GCA_937859105.1 uncultured Propionibacteriaceae bacterium | reverse complement strand
GGTCGGGCCGGTCAGCCCTGGCGCTCCCCCGACGGGACGCCGCCGCCGGCCGCTGCGGCGTCGGAGCGGGCCTCCACATCGCCCGGGTCTGCCTCCGCCGTCCGAGGGGCGGGGACGTCGTCGGCGCCGTCGGCGTCCGAGCGCGGGGACAGGGCGTCCGAGCGCGGGGACTCGGCGCTGTGCGGGGACACGGCGTCCGAGCGCGGGGACAGGACACTGCGCGGGGGCACGGCGCTGCGCGGGGTGCGGTGGCGGGCGGTCCACCACCAGACGACCGCGGCGATGACGATCGACGACGCGATGGGCAGCAGCATGAACGGCCCGCCGACGCCGGCCTGGCGGTTGGCCATTTGGCCGAGGTCCTGGCCGGCCCAGACGCCGACCCCCAACGCGACCATGTTGTTCACCACGTGCATCGCGACGCCGGCCTCGAGGCCGCCGGTCCGCCAGGCGATGACGGTCAGCGCCAGCCCGAACGAGAGGTAGTGCGCGTTGAGCCAGGCGTCCCCGGCGCCGTGCGCGACCATGAAGACGAGCGAGCTCACCAGGCCGCCGACGATCAGCGCGGCCCGCCCCCCGCGGAACCAGCCGCCCACCGCCCGGGTCAGCAGCCCGCGGAACGCGTACTCCTCGCCCGCGGCCTGCAGCGGCGTCGTCAGCAGGCAGACGAGCAGGAACGCCCCGGCGTCCCGGCCGCGGTCCCCGGCCCCGAAGCCCTCCAGCACGCCCGTCGCGTTCACGAGCAGATACACGGGCACCAGCACCAGCGCGACACGCACCAGCAGGCCCCAGCGCACCCGCCCGACAACCGAGTGCAGGCTGGCCGCCTCCCCGTACAGCAGCCGCTGAATGCCCAACGACAACGGGATCAGCGCCGCCCACGTCAGATTGACGGCGAGGAACATCAGCGGCGTGATCCGGGACGGCCCCTCGCCGAAGCCGGTCGGCAGGCCGAGCAGCGTCGACAACGCGAGCGCGCCCACCGACAGGCCGACGGTCACGATCACCCAGCCGCCGACGAGCAGCGCGATCGCGACCGCGCCGCGCCACCAGGGACGCCCGGCCAGGAAGCCGGCGTATTCGCGCTCACCCGCCCGGACGCCTTCGGGATTCTTGGTCTGCAAGGAGTGGTTCTCGTTCATGCCTCCATGCTTCCCACCGGACGCCGCCCCGAGCAGTGCCACCCTTCATCGGTTCGGGTGACATCTGTCACGCCGAACGCTCCTGCGCGCGAGCCCAACGCAACGCCGCCTCCGCGGCCCGGCGCACCACGGCGGCGACCCCCCGCCGCACGGCGCGACCCGCCCGACTGGACGCCGCCCCCGCGCCCGACACCGCTGCGCCCGACACCGCTGCGCCCGACACCGGCGCGCCCGGCAGCGCGGACGCCGCCTCACGACGGGCGTTCTCGACGAACGGGGCATGGCTGTAGAAAGACATGGCGATTTCTCCTCGCTAGAAATGTCTGGAACGGGGTACCGGAAAGGGCCGGCAGGACGACGGGCCTACCTGGCGGGGCCCGTGCTCCTCCGGACGACCAACTCGTGCGGCAGCGTCACCCGACGCGGCTGCCGGTCGGGGTCGAGCAGCAACTCGGCCGCGAGGCGTCCCTTGTCGCGGATGGGCTGCCGGATCGTCGTCAGGCCCGCCGCCTCCGCCAGGTGGGGCAGGTCGTCGAAGCCGGCGACCGAGACGTCGCGTCCCGCGACGAGGCCGCGGGCGTCCACGGCCTCCAGGACGCCGAGCGCGATCACGTCGCTGACCGCGATGATCGCGGTCGGCCGGTCCGCGCGGTCGAGCACGAGCGGAGCCGCCGCCCGGCCGGCCTCGCGCGAGTTCAGCCCGCCCACGACCACCGACGTCTCCGCCCCCTCCAGCCCGGCGAACAGCCCGCGCCACCGCTCCCACGAGTCGAGGAAGCCGCGGTTCCGGACGTCGGCCACGAGCCGCTCGAACTCCGGCACCGCCAGCTCGACCGGCACGTCGGCGTCCTCGTCGAGGGTCTCGACGATCACCGCGACCCGCTGGTGCCCGAGCCGCCGCACGTGCCGGGCCAGGTCCTGCCCTGCCGCGAAGTCGTCGATGGTGACCTGGTCTCCGACGTCGCTCGCCGACGTCACCACGACCGGTAGCCCGCGCTGCCGCGCCGCGTCGATCGCGTCGTTGGACGCGCACAGGCCCGCCAGGCCGTCGAACGCGGACCGCTGGACGGCCTCCAGCGACCCCGGGCTGCCCACCGGCACTGAGAGCAGCACGACGCTCGCCCCTCGCGCCTCCATCGCCTGGCTGAAACCGGCCAGCCACACGGTGCAGAAGGGGTCGGTGAACGCGTAGCTCAGCCGCTCGGCGAACACGACCGCGTACGTGTTCGACCGCCCGGCGCGCAGGTTGCGGGCGCGGGCGTCCGGGCCGGCGTAGCCCATCTTCTCCGCCCGGGCGAGGATGCGCTCGCGCAGTTCGCGCGACAGTTGATCCGGACGGTTGAACGCGTTCGACACCGTCATGACCGACACTCCGCACACCTCCGCGATGTCTTTCATCGTGACGCGCATCCTGCACCTCCTCCTCTTCGTCCTCTTCGTACCCCGTTCGTCGAGCATCTCCAGGGTGATCTGTATCGTTACAGTGCGCAACGACCCCCGGCACTTTATCGATCAAGAAGACCCGCGCGACTAGGCTGCCCCCATGCCGCTGCCGCCCCTCGTCGACCCCGCGCCGCCCCTCACGCCCGCCGAGCGCGAGCGCTACGCGCGGCACGTGCTGGTCCCGGCGATCGGGGACGCCGGGCAGCGCCGGTTGCGCGCGGCGCGCGTCCTGGTGATCGGCGCGGGCGGCCTCGGCTCCCCCGTCCTGCTGTACCTGGCGGCCGCCGGCGTCGGCACGCTCGGCCTCGTCGACGACGACGCCGTCGACCTCACCAACCTGCAGCGGCAGGTCATCCACGACACGGCCGCCGTCGGGACGCCCAAGGTCGCCTCCGCCGCGGCTCGCGTCCGGGCGCTCAACCCCGGCGTGACGGTGACCGAGCACGCCGAGCGGCTCACGGCGTCCAACGCCCACGACCTGCTCGGCGGCTACGACCTCGTGGTCGACGCCACCGACAACTTCCCGACCCGCTACGTCGTGAACGACGCCTGCGCCGCGCTCGGGCTGCCGTTCGTCTGGGCGGCGATCTACCGCACCGACGCCCAGGTCTCCCTGTTCTGGAAGAACCCACCCGCCGGCGCCGACACGCCCGGCGTCGACCTGCGCGACATCTTCCCCGCCCCGCCCGACCCGGCGCTCGTCCCGAGCTGCGGCGACGCCGGCGTCCTCGGAGCGCTGTGCGGGCAGGTCGGCTCGATGATGGCGATCGAGGCCGTCAAGCTGCTGTGCGGCGTCGGCCGGCCGTTGCTCGGGCGCGTCCTGTTCCTCGACACGCTCGCGACGACGATCACCGAGCTGCCGCTGCGCCCCCGCGCCGACGACGGGACGCCGCCCGCGTCCTCCGCAGGCGCCTCCGGCGAGCCGCCCGTCGTGCCCGAGATCAGCCCGCGGGAGCTGGCCTCCCTGCTGGACGCCGGTCGCGCCCCGCGGCTCATCGACGTCCGGGAGCCGGCCGAATGCGACCTCGGCATGCTGCCCGGCGCGACCGCGATGCCGCTCGCCGGGTTCCTCGCCGACCCGCCCGACGTCGCGCCCGGCGAGGAGGTCGTCGTCTACTGCAAGGGCGGCGTCCGGTCGGCGCGCGCCGCCAAGGCCCTGCTCGCCCGCGGGCCGGCCCGCGTCCGCAGTCTCGCGGGCGGCATCCTCGCGTGGCGGGACGAGGTCGATCCGTCGCTTCCGCGCTACTGATGGCATCATCGCCCCCATGGACGTTCTGGTCATCGGAGGCGGGCTCGGCGGGCTGGCGGCCGCGCACGGGCTGATCGACGCGGGCGCGACGGTCACGGTCGCCGAGCGGCGGCCGGCCGACCGGCGCGAGGGCTCGGGCCTGTCGCTGTTCGGCAACGGGCTCGACGCGCTGGCGTCCGTGGGCCTGCTGGAGCACGTCGAGCGGCTCACCGGGGGCGTCCCGCCGACCGGCGGCGGGGTGCGGCGTCCCGACGGCTCCTGGCTCGCACGCCCGCCCGCCGCGTCGTACGCGCGGCTGCGGGTCGTGCATCGCGCCGAACTTCGGGACGCCCTCGTGGCCGCCCTGCCCGACGGCACCGTCCGGCACGACACGACGGCGGGCGTCCTGGACGCCGCCTCCGGCCTCGCCGACGTCGGCGGCGAGCAGCGCACCTTCGACCTCGTCGTCGGCGCCGACGGCCTGAACTCGCGCACCCGCCTCGCCCTCGACCTGCCCGGCGCCCCGCTGTGGGCCCGCTACGGCTGCTGGCGCGGCGTCACGCCCGAGCCGGTCAAGGCGGTCGTCCCGGGCGAGACGTGGGGCCGCGGCAAGCGGTTCGGCGTCGTCCCCCTGCCCGACGGCCGCGTTTACTGGTTCGCGGTCCGCGGCGGGCTGCGCGGCGAGCGTCCGGGGGATCAGCGGGCCCGCGTCCTGGAGGAGTTCCGCGGCTGGCACGACCCGATCGCCCGCGTCGTCGAGGCGACGCCCGCCGAGGGCGTCTTCTGGCGGCCCATCGACGAGCTGGCCCCCGACCTGCCGACGTTCGTCGCCGGCCGCGTCGCGCTGCTCGGGGACGCCGCCCACGCCATGACGCCCAACCTCGGCCAGGGGGCCAACCAGGCCTTCGAGGACGCCGCGACCCTCGCCGCGCTCGTGGCCGGCGGGGCGGGCGTCGAGGAGGCGCTCGTCCGCTACGACGCGGTGCGGCGTCCGCGGGCGCAGAAGATCGCCGCCCAGGCCCGCGCGCTCGGACGCCTCGCCCAGGCGGGCGGCGTGGCCGGGGCGCTGCGCGACCGGCTCGTCGCCGCGGCGCCGGCGTCCGCGATGGCGCGGGGGATCGAATCCGTGCAACGGTGGGAGCCATGAGCCCACACCGCTTCACCCAGGTCGACGTCTTCTCCGACGAGCCGTTCGGCGGCAACCCCGTCGCGGTCGTGCACGACGCCGACGGCCTGCCCGACGACGAGCTGGCCCGCTTCGCCTCCTGGACGAACCTGTCGGAGACCACGTTCCTGCTCGCCCCGACCGATCCGCGCGCCGACTACCGGCTCCGCATCTTCACCCCCGGGCGCGAGCTGCCGTTCGCCGGCCACCCGACCCTCGGCTCGTGCCGCGCGTGGCTCGCAGCGGGCGGCGTCCCCCGGACGCCCGGACGCATCGTCCAGCAGTGCGGCGCCGGCCTGATCGAGGTCGCGGACGCCGACGGCCGCCTCGCGTTCGCCGCGCCGCCGCTGGTGCGCTCGGGCGCGGCCGACGGCGAGGTCGTCGAGGCCGCCCTGCACGCGGTCGGCCTGGGCGAGGACGACGCCGTCGGGGCGAACTGGGTCGACAACGGCCCCGGCTGGCTCGGACTCCTGCTCACGGACGCCGCGGCCGTCCTGCGCGCCCGTCCCGATCGCGCGCTGCTCGGCGACCTGTCGCTCGGACTCGTCGGGCCCCACCCCGCCGGGGCGGACGCCGACGTCGAGGTGCGCGCGTTCGACGCCGACCTCCCGGCCCTGGAGGACCCGGTCACCGGCAGCCTCAACGCGGGCCTCGCGCAGTGGCTCATCGAGGCCGAGGTGCTGCCCGGCCGCTACATCGCCGCGCAGGGCACCGCGCTCGGCCGCACCGGCCGCGTCCACATTAACGGGGACGCCGACGCGATCTGGGTCGGCGGGACGACCGCCGCCCGAATCACGGGAACGGTCGATTTCTCGCGATAAGAATGAGAAAGCGCGAATATGAATCGCGCGCGCAACGACAAGAAATGTCGTCGTGATACGCGACAGCGGCCCCTCCGGGTTCCCCCGCCCAAGAGAGGCCGCTGCTCGCTCAAACCGGTTCTGACTTGGTCAGGGCCTTCGCCGGCTGGTGTCGCGTTTGGTCCGAGTGCGACTCGAATCGACCGAGCAGAAACCCCCCAGCTCGCCGCCGATTCGGCTGGAACCCCGACCCCCCGATCGGGCTTCCGTTAACAAGTATGCACCGAATAAGGACGTCCGATTACCACCTTGGAC
>CALMAD010000020.1 GCA_937859105.1 uncultured Propionibacteriaceae bacterium | reverse complement strand
GAAGCCGTTCGGCTCGAACGCGAACGGCAACTCGCGCTGCGCACGCGGTACTTGGCCTTCGTGCCCGATCACCAAGGCTCGATCTTGATCCGAGGAAGCCTCCCGGTCGCGGAGGCGGCCCCCTTCATGAAGATCGTGGACGCCTACGCCGCGGCCGAGCCACGCGGCGAGGTTCGAGCCCCCGATGCACCTCGGGTCACCCCGGGCATGCGCCGGGCCGACGGCCTGATGGCCATGGTGGACGCCCACCAGCAGGACCAACGCGCCCCCAGGCACGGCGGCGACCGGCCGCGGGCGGTGGTGATGGTGCAACACGAGGCGATGCTGGCCTCCGCCCGCGACGTGGCGCCATTGCGGGGCATGTTGGACACCGGTGACGAGATCGCCCCCTCCGCGCTTCGGCAGGTGCTGTGCGACTGTGAGGTGCTGCCCGTCGTGATGCGTGGCGAGTCTGAGGTGCTCGACCAGGGGCGCGCCGAGCGGCTGGTCTCGCCCGAGATCCGGGTGGCACTCGCCGCCCGCGACCGAGGCTGCGTGTTTCCCGGCTGCGAGAAGGCGCCGGCCGCCTGCCAGGCCCACCACATCGTTCCGTGGTGGGCCCACGGGCCGACGTCGCTCGACAACCTCGTGCTGCTGTGCCCCCACCACCACGGCATCGTCGAGCCGAGCCACGACCCGTGGGCCGATCGATGGCGCGTCCGGCTGCCGCGCGGGCGGCCGGCCGAGATCCTGCCGCCGCGCTCGGTGGACGCCGCGCAGCGTCCGCGCGTGCACGTGCGGTTCCGGAGGGCTCGCTGACGACGGTTCCGCCCGACGGCTCAGCAGCAGCGCGTCGAGGGCGCTGCTCAATCCAGGAGATCGCGAATGACGGCGTCCGCGAGGAGGCGCCCACGCTGAGTCAGCCGGAGGCGTCCGGCTGACTCGACGGCGAGACCGCTCGTGACGACGTCCGGGATGCGTGCCCGCTCGGTCGGCCGAAGCACGTCGACGGGCAGCCCGTCCGCGAGGCGTAGCTCCAGCAACACGCGCTCCTCACGTCGCTCGGCGTCGGTCAGGACTTCGCGCGCCGCAGCAGGCGAGCCGGGAGCAGACGCATCCGTGAGGAGACGAGCGGCGTAGGCGCGAGGACGCTTCACGTTCCACCAGCGGACGCCGCCGACATGGCTGTGCGCCCCGGGGCCGAACCCCCACCAGTTCTCGCTGGTCCAGTAGGCCATGTTGTGCCGGCACTCCCGGCCGGGACGCGCCCAGTTGCTGACCTCGTACCAATCCAGGCCCGCCGCGGAGAGATTCTGGTCGGCGATGACGTACTTGTCGGCGAGGTCGTCCTCGTCGGGCATGGGGAGGACGCCACGGCGAACCTGGGCTGCCAGCCGCGTCCCGTCCTCCACGATGAGCGAATACGCGCTCACATGGTCAGGGTTGACGGACAGCGCGTCATCAAGCGATCGGCGCCAGTCATCGAGCGATTCGCCGGGCGTCCCGTAGATGAGATCCAGCGAAACGGAGTCGAAGCCCGCCGCGCGCGCCCATCGGACGGCCTGCAACGCCCGCCCCGGGGTGTGGGTGCGTTCAAGCGTCGCCAGCACATGCGGCGCCGAGCTCTGCATCCCGAAAGAAATGCGGTTCACGCCCGCCTCGCGCAGGCCGACGAGTGACTGTTCGGTCACGGAGTCGGGATTCGCCTCGGTCGTGACCTCGGCGTCATCGGCCATCCCCAGCCTCGCTCGGAGCCGACCCAGGACGGACGCGAAGTCGTCCACGGCCAACGTCGTGGGCGTCCCGCCACCGAAGAAGACGGTGCTGAGCGGAGGAGCGCCGGTCAGCGTCCGAGCCGCCACGTCGATCTCCGTAGCGAGCGCGCGGAGATACGAGGTCCGGGCGTCGCCCGGTTCGGCGCCCAACTCGGCCGCCGTGTACGTGTTGAAGTCGCAGTAGCCACACCGCGTGGCGCAGAACGGCACATGCACGTAGGCCCCGAGCGCGCGGCGGTGCAGCTCCGCGGCTGCGGACGCCGGCAACGCACCGTCCTCGGGGGCGGCCTCACCATCGGGCAGGACCGACGGGCTCACGGCAGCGGGAAGGGCAGCTTCATGCCGTCCAGCACGTGCTGACACGCGCAGTCGCCGGTCGGCATGGCGGCAATCGTCCGAAGAAGCATCGCCTTCAGGCGCTCGATATTGTTCTCGAACACGGCGAGGACGTCGGCGTGAGTGACGCCCTCTTCGCCTTCGAGGCCGGCATCCGCATCAGTGACCATGCACACCGTCGCGAAGCACAGGGCCAACTCGCGCGCGACGGACGCCTCCGGCATGCCGGTCATGCCCACGACCGACCACCCCGCTGCGGCATGCCACTGCGACTCCGCCCGGCTGCTGAACCGCGGGCCGTTGATCACGACGAGAGTCCCGCCATCGACCAGGGGCGTCTCCTCGGATGCGGACCCCAACAGCGCCTCGCGTCCGCGCGGGCAGTAGGGGTCGGCGAAGGGCACATGCACGACCGGCCCCTCCGCCTCCCAGACGGTGTGGCCCGCGCGATAGGTGCGGTCGACGACCTGGTCCGGCACGACGAACGTGCCCGGCTCCAACTCCCGGCGCAGGCCACCCACCGCGCACGGTGCGAGCACCTGCCGCACCCCCACCGAGCGGAGGGCCCACAGGTTCGCCCGGTAGTTCACCTTGTGCGGCGCGAACTGGTGCCGTTCGCCGTGGCGCGGCAGAAACGCGACGCGGCGACCCGCGACCTCCCCCACCGACAGCGGAGCGGACGGGGCGTCGAACGGCGTGTCGACCTCCACCTTCTCCGCCTGATCGAAGAACGAATAGAAGCCTGAGCCGCCGATGATGCCGATGTCTGCCTGCATAGGTTTCACCCTAGCGGCGGCCTCGGGCCCCATTCAGGTCCGACCCGTCGCCGGCCCACCCACCGAGAGCGAGGCGTCCGGGGCGACAGACCCGTCATGCTGGCACGGGACACACGCCCAGTCCTTCCCCGCCGGTTGCCTCCGCCAGGCAGACTGGACGTCATGAGCTCGCTGTACCCAGCCCGCCCCGTCCCGCCGTCGCCACCGGCTCGCCGTCTTCGCACCGTGAAGGGGGCGTCCCAGTTCATGGGCTTGGGGCTCGCGCTGCTGTGGGTGATCGAGATCCTCGACCTCTTCACCGGCGGCGCGCTCGACCGGCTGGGCGTCAGCCCGCGCGATGTCTCCGACCTTCCGAACATCCTCACCGCTCCGCTGATCCATTTCGGCTTCGGCCATCTGATCGCCAACACGGTTCCGTTCTTCGTCCTGGGCGTCGTCGTGCTGCTCGGCGGCCTTCGCCGCTGGCTCATCTCGACCGGCAGTTCGGTGGTGGGCTCGGGCCTGCTCGCGTGGCTCATCAGCCCGCCTGGAAGCGTGACCGCGGGGGCGTCCGGCCTGATCTTCGGCTGGCTGGTCTACCTGCTCGCCCGCGGCATCTTCTCCAAGGACGCCCGCCAGATCCTGCTCTCCTTGGTGATCTTCGCGCTGTGGGGCGGCGTCCTGTGGGGTCTGCTGCCCGGCGTGCCGGGCGTCTCCTGGCAAGCGCATCTCGGCGGCGCGCTCGGCGGTCTGGCCGCCGCCTGGTGGCTCGATTCCACGTCGGAGCGTCGCAAACGTCTCTCCGTGCAGTCGTGGCGTCGCATGTGAACGGATGTCCACCTGATTTGGGGGTCGTCCCCCTGCCCCCCACACCGGGTGATAACTAGAGTCACGCCTTTAGAGGGCACTGGTTCGTGGTGTCCGCAATCCTCAAGGAAGAGGGAGAAGGACGTGACCGAACTCGCGTTGATGGGCATCGACATGGGCACCGGCGGCGCCCGCGTCGGCATTTTCGATCCGCACGGCAAGCTCCTCGGCACCCATGCGGTCCTGTGGGACACCCAGTACCCTCGTGCGGGCCGCGCCGAGCAGGATCCCGACGAATGGTGGCGGTGTATCAAAGAATCTGTGTCAAAGGCGATGCAGGCGTCCGGACTGCCGCCTGAGGCGATCGCCGGCATCTCCCTCGACTCCACGAGCGCGACCGTCGTCGCGATGGACGCCGACGGCCAGCACCTGCGCCCCGCGATCCTCTGGATGGACGTCCGGGCGTCCGCGCAGGCCACCAAGTTGGCCCGCACGATGGATCCGGCGCTGAAGTACTCCGGCATGGGCGCTGTCTCCGCCGAGTGGGGGCTGCCGAAGGTCATGTGGCTGAAGGACAACGAGCCCGACGTCTGGGAGAAGGCCGCGTACGTCGCCGACTGCACCGACTGGCTCACCAAGAAGCTCACCGGCGAGTGGACGATGTCGATCAATCACGCCGCTGGCAAGTACTTCTACGACCGCGGCTGGCCCACCAGCTTGTACGAGAAGGCGGACGCCTCCGACGTGCTCGAGAAGTTCCCCTCACGCTTGCTGCCGGTCGGCGACGTCGTCGGTGGACTGTCGAAGCAGGCCGCCGAGGAGTTGGGCCTCAAGGAGGGCACTCCGGTCGCCGAGGGCATCATCGACGCCTACGCGGGCCAGGTCGGCCTCGGCGTCGTCGCACCGGGCAAGCTGGCGCTCATCACCGGCTCGTCCCACGTGATGCTCGCCCAGTCGGCCACGCCCGTGTACGCGCCGGGCCTGTGGGGCTCCTACACCGACGCCGTGATCGAGGGCGAGTACACGCTGGAGGCCGGGCAGGCGTCCACCGGTTCGGTCGTCTCGTGGTTCAAGAACACCCTCGCGCTCAAGGCGACGCAGGCCGCCCAGGCCAACGGCACCGACGTGTACGACGAGCTCAACAAGCTCGCCGAGGAGGTGCCGATCGGCAGCGACGGGCTGATCCTGCTCGACCATTTCCAAGGCAACCGCTCCCCCTACGTTGATCCCCACAGCCGTGGCGTCTTCGCCGGCCTCACGCTCGGCAAGACCGAAGGCCACTTGTACCGGTCCATCATCGAAGGCATCTGCTTCGGCACCGAGAACATCTTCCGGCTCATGCGCCAGTACGGGTTCGCGCCCGAGGAGATCGTGGTCTCGGGCGGCCCGGTCAAGAGCTCCCTGTGGATGCAGATGCATGCCGACGTGTGCAACCTGCCGTTGACGATCACCGACGTCACCGAGGGGCCGATTCTCGGGTCCGCCATGATCGCGGCCGTCGGCGCCGGCATCTACGACAGCCTGCCGCAGGCCGCCGACGAGATGGTGCGTGTCGTCAGGACCATCGAGCCGAGCCAGTCCGCCCACGACGAGTACCGCTTCTACCTGCAGAAGTACATCGACAGCTACCCGGTGATGAAAGGCCTCCTGCACGACATCGCCCTGCACGAGGAGCAGAAAGCCTGATGACGGCCGCCACGATGAAGGCGGCCGTGCTGCACGCGGTGGGGGACGTCCGCTTCGAGGACGTCCCCCGTCCCGTCCCCGCCGCCGGCGAGGTGCTGCTTCGGGTGGCGGCCTGCGGCGTGTGCGGCTCTGATCTCGACCGCATGTTCGTCAAGGGCACCTACGCTTTCCCGACGATCTGCGGCCACGAGTTCTCCGCGTGGGTCGCCGAGATCCCCGAGGGCACCGCCACCGACCTCCGGGTGGGCGACCTCGTCACCGTGCCGCCGATGCTGCCGTGCTTCCGCTGCGACCCCTGCCACCAGGGTGAGTTCTCCCTGTGCGAGGACTACGACTATTACGGTTCGCGGCGGGACGGCGCCTACGCCGACTACGTGGCGGGCCCGGCCAACCTGCTGTTGAGGGTTCCCCAGCAGCTCGATCCGCGAGCCGCCGCCATGGTCGACCCGGCCGCGATCGCCCTGCACGCCCTTTGGCGCACCAAGCTCCGCACCGGCCACCGCGTCGCGGTGCTGGGCGGGGGCGGCCCGATCGGGCTGTTCGCCGTTCAGTGGGCGCGCATCGCGGGGGCGTCGGAGATCCTCGCGGTCGACGTCAACGACGAGAAGTGTGCGCTGGCGGCGTCCGTGGGCGCGACGAGCACCGCCACCTCCGTCGAGCGGGCGCTCGAGGTGGCCGGGCGGGGCTTCGACGTGGTCGTGGACACGACGGGCGTCCCGACGATCGAGGACGCCGGCGTGGCGCTGACCGCTCGCCATGGCGATTACGTGTTCATCGGCATCCCTAATCGGCCGGTCGAGTTCGGGAAGGACAACTTCGCGCGCTTCATGCGCCTCGAGATCAACCTGATCGGGGCGTGGAACTCGTTCTCCGCCCCCTTCCCAGGCGCAGAATGGACCACGACGGTCGAGAAGCTGGCGTCCGGGGAGCTTCAGTGGGAGTTCATGATCACGCACGAGTTGCCCATCGAGCAGGTGGGTCCGTTCGTGAAGCAGATGAAGGAGCGCACGGTCGTGAGCTCCAAGGTGCTGTTCCTGCCCCAGTGGCCGGCCGGCGCCGGAAAGGAGAGTTGAATGCCCAGCCGTACTGACGTTGCCCGCATGGTCGACCACACCCTGCTCAAGCCGGAGTCGACGCCCGCGCAGGTCGCCGCCCTCCTCGACGAGGCGGTCACCCTGGGCACCTATTCGATCTGTATCTCCCCGAGCCTGCTGCCAGTGCAGCCGCGGGGCGGGGTGAAGATCGCGACCGTGTGCGGGTTCCCGTCGGGTGCGGTCTCCAGCGAGGCCAAGGCCGTGGACGCCGAGCAGTCGGTCGCCCGCGGGGCGGACGAGGTCGACATGGTCATCA
>CALMAD010000019.1 GCA_937859105.1 uncultured Propionibacteriaceae bacterium | reverse complement strand
CCGGCCTCCGTCTCCTCACCCGACCAGCTCCCTCAACGCCGGGTGCCCCGGCCCCCGCCGCGCGTCCCCGGACTCGTCGCACACGAGCGCCGACACCGCCCTGACGAGGCCGTCCGCCCCCGAACGAAGCATGGCGATCTCCGAGACGTACCTCCGCCCACCTGCCCCGCGCCGCACGTGCACCAGCGCGTCCAGGGCGGCGGACGCCTGCGCATGCAGGGCGTCCCGGCTCAGCCCGCCCAGCGCACCCAGCGCCTCGAGCCGGGCCGGCACCGCGTCGGGCGCGTTGGCGTGCACGGTTCCGCACCCGCCTTCGTGACCCGTGTTCAGCGCCATCAGCAGGTCCGTGAGCTCGGCACCGCGCACCTCGCCGAGGATCAGCCGATCCGGACGCATCCGCAGCGCCTGCCGCACCAGCGCCGTCAGCGTGACCGCACCGGCGCCCTCGGCGTTCGGCGGCCGCCCCTCCAACCGGACGACGTGCGGGTGCGGCGGGTCGAGCTCCCGCGAGTCCTCCGCGATCACCAGTCGCTCCGTCGCCGGCACCTCGCCCAGCAGCGACGACAGCAACGTCGTCTTGCCGCTGCCCGTGCCCCCGGACACCAGGAACGCCGCCCGCCGGGTCACCAGGCCGCGCAGCGCCGCCATTGCCTCGGCGCTCAGGCCGCCGCCGGCCCGCCAGTCGGCCAGCGACAGGCGTACCCGCGCCGGGATGCGCAGCGAGATGCACGTACCCGGGTCGGCGACGCTCCCCAGCACCGCGTGCACGCGCGTGCCGTCGGGCAGCCGGGCGTCCACGAACGGCTGCCCGTCGTCGAGACGGCGGCCCACCTGCGCCGCGAGCCGGACGGCCAGCCGCCGCACGTGCTCCTCCGACTCGAACTCCACCTCCGCCCGCTCCAACCCTGCGCCCCGGTCGACGTAGACGGCGCCCGCCCCGTTCACCAGCACATCGGTGACGCCGGGCTCGCGTAACAGCGGCTCCAGCGGGCCGGCGCCCGTGCTGTCACGCCGCAGGGCCGACACCGTCGCCCAGACGGACGCATCGCTGACCACGTGCCCCAGCCACCCTAGGGCCTCCGCGACGGCGACCGGCGTCGCCGCCTCCCCCCGCTCGCTCAGCCGGGTGCGCACCTCGTCGAGCTCAACCCTCATCGGACGCCTCCAGCACCGTCGCCAGCAGCCGGTCGACCGCCTTCGCCCACGGCCCGCGCGCCGACCGGCCCGGCGGCGCGCCGGCCTCGGCCGCCCGCGCCACCCGCCGGTCGGTCGGAACCGCCCCGGCCACGGCAAGCCCCAACGCCTCCCCCACCAGGGGCGCCGGCACAGGCCCGGCGCGCACCGCGAGCAGCGGCGACTCCAACTCCAGCGATCGCCGCGTCGCGTCTGCCGCCGCCACCGCCCGGACGTCCGCCCCCGCCACCAGCACCGTCGACGACACCCGCAACTGCTGCCGGACGCCCGCCGCAGGCGCCCGCCCGGCATCGACCACCACGAGGTCGTGGTGCCGCAGCAGCGAGCCGAGCACCGCCTGCAGCGACTCGGGCGACGGAGGGCCCACCGCGTCCGCCCCGCCCCCGCCCGGATCGGGCCGACCCATCGACACGAGCGTCACCCCCTCCGCCTGCGGCAGGAACTGCCGGACATCGCTCACCTCGCCCCGCGCCCCCGACAGCCGCGGCCAGCGCCAGCCGGGCGACCGCTCGGCTCCGACGAGCAGGTCGAGGCCGCCCCCGCACGGGTCGGCATCGACCAGGGCGGACGCCAGCCCGCGGCGCCGCGCGGCGTACGACAGGCCCGCCGCCAGGGTGGACGCCCCGACCCCGCCGCTGCCGCCCACCACGGCGACGAGCGGCGAGTGGCCCTCGGGCTCGGCCGACATCACCGCCGAGAGCCACGCCGACCCGTGGGGCAGCGGAATCACCTCCGCCCCGATCGGCACCGACCACGAGCTCAGTTCGCCCGCGTCGAAGCCCACGACGAACACGCGCTCGCGGCGCGGCGGCGAGGCGCCCGCCACCCCGGCCGCCTCGTCGCCGCCCACCAGCACCAGGTCGGCCGCGCCCCAGCGACGCACGAGATCGTCGAGCGAACCGGCCGCCTCGACCCCTACCCCCAAGGCGGCGGCGGTCGAGAGCACGGCGTCGCCGACGCGCTCGTCGCGCGTCCACAGAATCGTTCGGATCGGATTGGTTCTCACACTCTCCACAGTGGGGACGAACCCCCGATTCGTGTCACCGAGTTTCTCGCCTGTGGATAAGTGACCGGTCCATCCGGGCACGGTTGCCGATCGCGCCCGTCGCCAGCCCTTACCATCGTGGGCATGACGTCGTCCAAGAGCTCGTCCGCCTTCCCAGCCGCCGCACTGGACTGGCTCATCGACGCCCCCACCGCCCGGGTCCTGGCGCTCGGCCGCACGTGCGCCCCGCTGATGCCGATGCTTGCCGCGCGCGGCGACCGGCTCACCGCGAACGATCCTGACCCGGCCGGCGTCCGCACGCTGCTCGAGCGCGCGCCGGGCGCGCTGCCGACCGTCTCCGACGCCGACCGCATGCCCTTCGTCCCCTGCGCCTTCGACACCGTGGTGGCCAACCAGAGCCTCCACACGCTCGACCTGGCGAAGGCGCTGCCCGAGATCGCGCGCGTGCTGCGTCCGGGCGGGCATCTGGCCGTGGCGTTCACCGTCCGCGACGACTCGGTTCCGTGGGTGAAACGCCTGGTCGCGCTCATGCAGAGCATCGATCCCGAGGCGATGACCGGCGACTACGGCGACCATTCGGTCGAGGAGCTCACGGCGTCCCCGTTCTTCCCCGAGATCGAGAAGAAGAGCTTCCGGCTCTGGGTTCCGATCGCGCGGGTGGGCCTGCTCGAGATGGTCGCGCGCCGGTTCCCCGACCTCGACGACGAGCGGCGCACCGCCCTGCTCGACGAAGTCGGACGCCTGTACGAGTCGTCCGCCCGCGTGCCCGAGCCGCTCCTGCTGCCCTATCGGATCACCTGCTGGCGGGCCTACGTCGATCACAGCGAGTTCTCGGCGCCGCTGCGCGTCCCCGACCCCGGGCTGCCGATCACCCTCTGATCGCGCCGGCGGGCCGGTCCCGCCCGGTTCTCCGATGGGCTACCAACCCCTGGCGCGGCCGGGCTAGCATGTGCCGTAGTCAGCAACGGAGGAGAGACGCATGCCCGAAGAGCAGCCCGAAGTTGGAGATGTCGTCAAAGACATCTCGGCTGATATCTCGACCCTGGTCAAGGGGGAAATCGCCCTTGCCAAGTCGGAGATCATCCCCCAGGCGAAGAAGGCGGGCATCGGTGCCGGCCTACTGGCCGGCGCGGCCGTGTTCGGCGTCATCGCGCTGAACGTTCTGTTCGTGTGCCTGGGCTTCGTCTTCACGAACCTCTTCTGGGGGCACACCGCAACCCCCGTCGGCGCGTTCGGCTGGGGCTTCCTGTGCGCCGTCGGCGTCTACCTGATTCTCGCGGCGATCCTCGCCGTCATCGGCATCACGCGCATGAAGTTCAAGAAGCCGGAGAAGACGATCGAGGAAGGCGTCAAGGCCAAGAACGCCATCGCCCACGCCGTCTCCAGCGGCCTCGCCGACGTCAAGGTGATCGCGAGCCGCGGCTCGAAGCAGTTCACGACGGACGGCCAGGGTCGCATCCTCACCGTCTACAAGGGCCAGGCCGCACCGCGACAGCCGGTGCCGCAGACGTTCAGCGGCGAGCCCGGCGTCGCCGATTCGGGCGCCTTCCGCGCCCCCGAGGCCGGCGAGGCGAGCTAGC
>CALMAD010000018.1 GCA_937859105.1 uncultured Propionibacteriaceae bacterium | reverse complement strand
GCGACCAGCCGGTCGCGGGGGCGTCCTCTGGCTGGGGTGCCTTCCACCGCGACATTGCCTTGTCCCCATTTCTGGGGACCGCCCCAGAAATTCTCCCGGGATTGCGCGTTCGAGAAAGCGCCGCCCTACCCTGATCCCGGTGACCGCCCCGCCGCGAAAGAAATTTCTGCGCTCGTGCCGGTTAATCGCACGAAACGGCCTCGGGTCGCATTCGGCCGATGCCAGCGGAAAACGACTCGGCGTCCATCACGAACAGTTCACGACGTGGACGCCGAATTGCCTTCTGTTTCCCAGATGACGGACCGGTGGGGAGGCCGCGCGCTCGTTTCGGGCTAGGCCGGTCTCCAAACTCGGTGCCTGGTGCCGAGCGAGGCCATGGCCATGGTGCGGTTGCAGGCACTCCGGATGTCCAGTGGGGATTGAGCGACCGGCGCAGCTGACTCCTAGCCGTTTCTGTCTTGTACTGCTGCACTCGCGGGTCGTGCTGCTGCATCCTCCCGGGCACTGCGGCTGGCGTGGTCGACGTGCAACTGGACGGCCGTGGCGCGCTCGTCCGGCACATCCCCGCCCAGGTCGGGACCATGGGCGTACATCTCGATGCTGTAGCCGTCCACCGTCCACGAAGCCCGGAAGCCGGTCGCAGGGCCGCTGGCCTCGCCGACATCGACCGGGGAGCCCGCGATCCCGGAGAACAGGTCCTGAAGCTGCGTAGCCGCCGGGGCCACGACGGTAGCCCACGACTCACCCGCCCAGAGGAACCAGTACAACCCCACGAACTCGCCGTCGTGGAAATGCCATCCGCCGCGAGGCTTCCCCCAGACGCTCGGCCCCTCCGCAACGACGAAGTCCCCTTCGGTCGCCTTCTCGGTCATGTCCAGTCCGTTCTGTGCGAACCATGCACGGCGTTCTGTCTTCGTGGTTGGCCAGGGACTAGAGATCAGACGCCGAACGAGCTCGGCGACGTCCGTCGGGGCAGGCGTGCTGGGGATTTCTGGGCTCATGCTGTCGACACTACGGACGTGCGGTGCCCCACGGAACCGGGGCAGTCCCTGGGACAGGGCCTAGCCCGGCCAGCCGTACTCGGCGGTCTTGGGCGGCGCGGAGTCGGCGGAATACCAGGCCGTGAAGAAGTCGCTCAGGTCGCGGCCCGCGACCTCGCTCGCCAGCGTACGGAACTGGTTGAACGAGTGCGGGCCCTGACCCGCCGCCCACCGCCGCACGAGGGTGTCGAACTTGGACCGCCCCATGACGTTCTTGAGCGCCTGGAGCGCCATCGCGCCGCGGTCGTACGTGGTGCCGAACATGTTGTCGCGCCCCGGGTTCGCGATGGGCTGCCGCCAAAAGCCTGGGTAGGCGTCCTCCCACCGGCTCTGGAGGCGGTCGTTCGCCGATCGCCCCCCATTGAGTTCGCCGATCGTCCAGCTCGCGTGCGTGGCGAAGCTCTCGTTCATCACAATGTCGGCCCACGTCGCCGGCGTGACGGTGTTGCCGAACCACATGTGCGCGTTCTCGTGGACGACCAGCTCGGTGCGTCCGGCGTCGCTCAGGTCGAGGAAGTCGGAGTCGTAGAACGGCCGCCCGGCGATCTCGAGGGCGCCGAACGAGGTGCTCATCGCGCTGACCAGGCCGCCGCCGGCGTCCATCGGGTACTTGCCGTACATCGCGGCCAACTGCCGGACGCGCATCGGGGTCGTCTTGAGCGTGTCCATGGCGACGTTCTGCTCGTCCGCCGACAGCAGCTTCGACACGGCGTACACGTAGGGGATGCCGTCGACGGTCTCCCGCTCGATGCGGAACGGCCCGATCGCCAGACCCACGGTGTAGGTGGGCGTGGGTCGGTCGGTGCGCCACTGCCAGGTCGCCGTGTTGGGGTCGGAGTCCGCGTCCTCGCTGATGAGCCGCCCGGCGCTGATGGCCTGCAGATCCTTCGGCACGGTCACGCTGACCGCGTAGGTCGCGGGGTCGCTCGGGTGGTCGTTCGAGGGAAACCACGCCGTCGCCGAGATGGGCTCACCGGCGATCATGAGCCCCCGGTCGCCCCGCTGCACGGGACGGTCCCCGCCGTCCGACCGGACGCTCCGCGGGTCGCCGTGGTAAGTGATCGAGACGACGGACTCGCGCCCCGCCTGCAACACCTTCGACAGGCGCAGCATCCGGTCGCTGCCGTTCCCGACGACGACCGGCACGGCCGTGCCGTCGACGGTCGCCGAGTCCACGGTGAGCCCGAGATCGACCCGCACGGCGGAGAGGTTCACGTCGGGGCGAATGCGCATCGTCGTCGTCCCGTTCAGCTCCCCGGACGCCTCGTCCCACCGAACGCGAATGTCGTACGACAGCGCGTCATAACCGTCGCCGCCCGCGTTCGGGTAATAGGGGTCGCCCACGCCGTCGTTCGACTGGCGCGGCGGCACGGTCGGCGTCGGGGTGCGCGTCTCGACCTGCGGCACGGGCACGATCGGAGCGGGCGGTCGCTGCAGCGCGAGCGCCGTCACCACCCCCGCCACGACGAGCACCGCAGCCAGCGCCAGGATCACCACGCGGGCGCGGCGGCGTGCTTCACCCTTGGTCACGGGTCAATCCCCCTCTGGTCAGGTCAGGTACTACGTCAGGACGCCGCGGGCGCGGCCCGCCGCCGGACGAACCGTTCGTCGCCGCGCCGGCGGATGGCGCGCAGCAGGACGACGAGTGGCGAATGCCGCGAGAAGAGCCACAGGGCCGCGGTGACGAGCGTCACGAGGCCAGGGAGCCACAACCGCGCGTAGTAGGCGACCCACACGAACAGATCCCACGGCGCGGATTGGCCCGAGTGCGGCCCCACGCGGCGGCCCACCTGGATCGGGCCGGGCCAGTTGTACGCGCCCCAGGCGACCCCGAGCCAGATGCCCGACCACGCGACGACGCTCGGCCCGTAGGCCGGCGCACCGCGCGTGTAGCGGCGCATGGCGCCCCGGAACAACAGGTGGCTGACCACGATGGCCACCACCCCGAGCGGGATCACCCACGGCTGCGGCAGGCGTCCGGTGTCGTAGGCGAACTCGCTGTTCATCAGCATCATGCGCCCGACCATCGCCGACCCCATGACCGCCGAGACCGTCACCGCCCACGACGCGAACACGAACAGGTGCGCCAGCGCGGCGAGCAACCAGTCGAACGCGAGGCTCGCGCCACGCCGACGCGGACGGGCGGCTCCTTCTCGGGTGGCTCCTTGCACGCGCACATGCTAGCCACCGAACCTGTGCGGCGGCTGTCTCGAACCTGCGAATCCGACGAATCCGCTGCGGTGAACCACACGCCGCGGGTTAGATGAAGGTGTGCTCAACGCGTGGGAGGGCGAAGAAGGCTCCTTGTACGAACGCGTCGGCGGTCATGCCACGTTCGTTCGTTTGGTGCGCGCCTTCTTCGCGGCCGTCGAGCTCGACCCGGAGCTCGCTCCCCTCTTCGGCAGAACCGGCATCGACGTCGTCGAGCCGCGCTACGTGATGTTCCTCGAGCAGTACTGGGGTGGCCCGCCGATCTTCTCCCAGCGTCGTGGCGCGCCGGCGCTCCGCCGCCGGCACATGTCCGTGAAGGTCACCGCCCGCGCCAAAGTCCTCTGGCTGGCCCACATGCACGACGCCATCACCGAGGCGCGGCTCGGCCCGGCCGAGGAGCTCGAGCTACGCGAGTACATCGATCGCGCCGCTCCTTTTCTCATCAACGCCGACTGAGCGGCGTCTCGAGATGCTCCCCGGCCGGGCCGGGTGTCGCTTGTTCAGTTGTCCCCGCGGGGCGCCTTAGCTGGGCGCCCCGGTCGACGACGAGGACGACGACTGCGAGCCGGACGTCTTCGACTGCGAGGTGGTCTTCGACCGCGGGGTCGTGGCCTCCTGACCGCCGGTCGTGGGCTCGGGCTGCGTGGCCTGCGTGGTCGTCGTCTCCGCGGGCTGCGGGGCGACGGTCCCGTTGTCGGTCGCCTGCGTTTCCTGCGGCGCGGCCGAGGTGGTCTCGCCCGCGTACGTCGGCTCGGCGGTGGTGTCGTAGGTCGGCGTCGCGGACGCCGAGTGCGTCGGCCGGGCCGAGGACGCCGGCACCACCTGGCTGATCGTCGTGCCCTGCCCGCCGTCCAGTGATTTACCGGACGCCGTCTCGACGCTCGTCAGCACCAGCATCGTCACCCCAAAGGTGGCGAGGGCGGTCACGACGACGCTCGCCAGCGCGATCCACATCCTGCGGTGCCGCTGCGGCTTGTTCACCTTCGCCACGGTCTCGGACGCCGGCCGCGCCTGCCCGTCGGGCCCGACGTCCACCGTCTCCTCGGTGAGGATGGTCTCCTTCTCGCCGCCGGTGCTCTTCCGCCGCGCCACGACGAGCTTCAAGCCGCTCGCCGTGCGCTGGAGCCCGGCAGAGTAGAAGGTGCTCGAGAGGGCGGTCACCAGGGACGTCAGCCCGGCGCCCGCGACCGTGCCCGCCGCGCCGAGGCGCGAGCTGAGGACGGCCACCGTGCAGGCCGCCAGGGCACCGCCGATCAGCTGCGCCGGCACGATTTTGATCTTGCCCGCCTTCTCGTCGGGCCCTTTTTTCTCGGGCTCGACCGCGGCGGACGGGGAAGTTTCTTTCGTCATTTCACATCAGTCAGTCGGTAGTTCGGCATGATTTCGTTTCTGATTTTAGTCGGCGCGACCTGAATTCTCCCGCCGGTTGCACCACGCTTGCAGCGCGGCATCGACGTCGACCAGCTTCACCACGACCCGCGGTTCGCCGGGCGCCCAGCCGCGGGCGTAGAACTCGCGGATGCGGCGGTTCAGGTCTTCCACGATCTCGCGGGCCCGGTCGGCGCGCTTCACATCGGCGAGCTTCTCCTGGATCGTTTCGGCCTCCTTGCGGAGCGAGAGAACGCCGGGCAGCACCGGCTCCAGGTTCTCGCGTTTGATCTTCCCCTTGATCCACCAGTCGTCCGAATCGTCCAGCTCCAGCGGCTTGCCGGCGCCGGGAAGATTGTCGAACTCGCCCCGCTCCATGGCTTCGCGGATTTGGCGGTCGATCCAGGATTCGAACTGCACGGGCCCCTCCTTCCGGTGCAACTGGCTGCCCACGGTACCCGGCACGCAACCCCACGAGAGAGGATGGGCCGGTGACCGACGCACCACGACGACCCGCCTTCGCCTACGCCGCGATCGCCGCCGTGCTCCTGCTCGCCATCAACCTGCGTCCCGGCGCGACCTCGATCGGGCCGGTTCTCGCCGAGCTCCGCGAGTCGCTGGGCATGAGCGGCGTGGCGGCCGGCGTCCTGACGGCCCTGCCCGGCATCTGCTTCGCCGTGTTCGGCGCGACCGCGGTCTCACTCGCGGTGCGGCTGTCCTTGAACGGCGCGATCACGCTCGGCGCCCTGGCCATCGCGATCGGGCTCGGCGCCCGATCGTTCGTCGGCGACCAGTGGTCGTTCCTGGGGCTGTCGGTGCTCGCGTTCGCGGGCATGGCGCTGGGCAACGTGCTCGTCCCGTCGTTCATCAAGCGTCATTTCCCGCTGCGGACGCCGACCCTCAGCGCCCTCTACGCGACCGGCCTGGCGCTGGGGGCGACGGCGGCGTCCCTGGCGGCGGCCCCGATCGCCCAGGTCGCGCCGGGCGGCTGGCGGGCCAGCGTGGGCATCTGGGGGGTGGGCGCGGCGGCGACCCTGCTGCTGTGGGTGCCGCTCACCGTCCGCGAGCGGCGGCACGCGCGGGCGTCCGGGCACCGGGTCGCGCCGGGGGCGTCCCTGTGGGGCGTCGCGCGGTCGCCGAAGGCGGTCGCGCTCGGGCTGTTCTTCGGGACGCAGTCGATGCAGGCGTACGTCCAGTTCGGCTGGATCGCGCAGATGCTGCGCGACGGCGGCCTCGGCCAGACAAGCGCCGGGCTGATGGCGTCCATCATCGCGGCGTGCGGGATCCCGTCAGGGCTGGTCATGGCCGGCATCGTCGAACGCATGCGCGACCCGCGCCGCCTCGGCGTGGTCTTCGGCCTGAGCCTGGCGGTGGGGTACCTCGGCGTCCTGTTCGCGCCGTCGCTCGCCTTGCTGTGGGCGCTGTGCCTCGGCCTGTCGTCGGCGGCGTTCCCGACGGCGATCGCCCTGATCACCGCTCGCTCGCGGGC
>CALMAD010000017.1 GCA_937859105.1 uncultured Propionibacteriaceae bacterium | reverse complement strand
GATCTTCGACTCCTGCTGCGCGACCACGCCGTTCGTCAGGACGAACGGCGTCCACCCCGCTGCCCGCGCCCGCCGCAGCGCCTCCACGCACCCCGGGACGAGCACCAGATGCTCCAGGACGCCCGCCCGCAGCACCCGCACGATGCCCTCCGTCTCCGCCTGGGTGAGGCCCAGGATGTCGGCCAGATCGGCGGCCACGTCGGGCTTGTAGCGCAGCCCGTCGCCGTCCGCGGCGATCATCGGGCCGAGCAGGTCGGGGGACGCCCCCCGCTTCTCCAGGTAGGACGCCGCCCACGCGCGATAGGCGGCTGCCCGGTCGACGAGCGTGTTGTCGAGGTCCAACAGCAACAGCGGCATGGCAGCAGCGTAACGGGCGACCGGCACCCATGGTTTTCTGTCGGCGGCGGCTCCTAGGGTGGTGGGATCTCTCACGGACGGAGCCCTCCCATGTCCACCGACAAGACCGTCGAAGCCCTGCGCGACTACGTGCGGGAGCACGCCGATGACTTCCTCGACGACCCGAACGTGACCTCGGTCGGCGTCGGCTACAAGGTGACCGGCGGCGTGCGCACCGGCCGCCTCGCCGTCTCGTTCACCGTTGCCCGCAAGCTTGCCGGCGCCGCGCTCGAGTCGGCCGGCACCATCCCCCTGCCCGAGACCGTCAGCGTGGGCGGGGTCGAGGTCCCCACAGACGTCCTCCAGCGCCGGTTCGCGCCCGGCGCGAACGCGACGCCGGTCGGCCAGCCGGGCGAGCCCGCACCGCTGCGGCCGCCCACGGTGGCCGAGGCGCAAGATCCGGAGCGGACGCGGCGGCGCGACCCCATGCAGCCCGGCGTCAGCCTGGCGAACGTCACGGTGACGGCGGGCACGTTCGGGTGCGTCGTCTACGACGCCGCGTCCGGCACGCCGTACGCGCTCAGCAACTGGCACGTGCTCAACGGGCCCGAGGGGCGTCCCGGCGACGCCGTGGTGCAGCCCGGCCCCTACGACGACCCGAACGTGGCGAACAACAAGGTCGGCGTGCTCGTCCGCAGCTACCTGGGCCGCTCGGGCGACGGCGGCGTGGCGACGATCGACGCGCGTCCCTTCACCGCCGACGTGTTCGAGCTCGGCGTGACGCCGGCGTCCTATCGCCGCGCCGAGCTCGGCGACCGGCTCGTGAAGTCGGGCCGCACGACCGGCGTCACGCGCGGGGTCGTGACGCGCGTCGAGACCGTCGTCGAGATCGACTACGGCGGCGGCCAGGGGGTGCAGCGGGTCGGCGGGTTCGAGATCGGCGTCGACCCCGCCGATCCGCCGGCCGACGGCGAGGTCAGCATGGGCGGCGATTCGGGGTCGGTGTGGCTGCAGCGGGCTGCGTCCGGGCAGGCGAGCGGTGAGGCGTCCGGGTTGCACTTCGCGGGCGAGTCGGGCGCGACTGAGACCGAGCACGCCATCGCCTGCGACCTTCAGGCCATCCTGGGGGAATTGCAGGTCGCGCTCGTGCCGGCGGCGTCCGCAGAGTCGGCGTCCGGGCACCGCCGCGACGCTCGTGCCCCGCGCTCGGATCCCCACCCGCGGGCAGCCGCACGGCTTTCGTCGGCCGGGCGTATTCCCCCCGGGGACTAGGGATGCCACAGTGTGGGCATGTCCACCACGGAGTCCCGCGCCGAGAATCTCGACGCTGCCACGCGCAGCCGCCTGATCGAGACGAACGGCATCGACATCATCACCGAGGCCGAGCGCACCGCGAAGCCGCGCGATCTCTTCTGGCCCTGGTTCGCGGCGAACGTGTCGGTCTTCGGCATGAGCTACGCCGCGTTCGTGTACGGCTTCGGCGTCTCGTTCGGGCAGGGCGTCCTGGTGGCCCTGATCGGCATCCCGCTGTCGTTCATGCTGTGCGGCGTCATCGCGATCGCGGGCAAGCGGGGTTCGGTTCCGACCATGGTCCTGTCGCGCGCCGCGTTCGGTGTCCACGGGCAGAAGGTGCCCGGCATCATCAGTTGGTTCCTCTCGATCGGGTGGGAGACGTTCCTGTCGATCATGGCCGTGCTCGCCACCGCGACGGTGTTCGGGCGGCTCGGCATCGGGCAGGCCGACGAGGCGCGCACCACGAAGATCCTGGCCACGGTCGCGGTCGCCGCGCTGATCGTCGTGGCGTCCGTGCTCGGGTATCACACGATCATGCGGCTGCAGTCGATCCTGACCTGGATCACCGGCGCGATCACGGTGCTCTACATGATCCTCACGATCCCGCACATCAACTGGGCGACGGTCTCGGCCCTGCCGAACGCGCCCGTTCAGTCGCTCATCGGCGCCTTGACGATGATCATGACCGGCTTCGGCCTGGGCTGGATCAACATCGCCGCCGACTGGTCCCGCTACCAGCACCGGGACGCCCCCAACCGGTCCATCGTGTTCTGGAACACCTTCGGCGGCTCGGTCGCCCCCTGCATCCTCGTGATCTACGGGCTGCTGCTCGCCGGCTCCGACCAGCGGCTCTACGAGGGCATCAACGCCGACCCGGTCGGCACGCTCGCCACGATCCTGCCGGTGTGGGTACTGATCCCGTTCTGGATCACGGCCGTGCTCGCGCTCGTCTCGGGGGCGGTGCTGGGCATCTACTCCTCCGGCCTGACGCTGCTGAGCCTCGGCGTCCGCATCCCGCGTCCCGCCGCGGCCGCCGTCGACGGCGTGATCCTGACCACGGGCACGATCTGGGTCGTGTTCTTCCTCGGGCAAGGGTTCTTGGCGCCCTTCCAGAGCTTCCTCATCACGCTCGGCGTCCCGATGGCCGCGTGGGCGGGCATCCTCATCGCCGACATCGTGAGCCGCAAGAAGGCGTACGACGAGGCGTCCCTCTTCGACGCAGGAGGCCGCTACGGCGGCTTCGACTGGGTGTCGCTCGGCACGATGGTGGTCGCGTCCGTGCTCGGCTGGGGGCTGGTCATCAATCAGTTCGCCGAGGACGCCCCCTGGAACAACTGGCAGGGCTACCTGCTCGGGCCGCTCGGCGGCAAGGACGGCCCGTGGGCGTGGGCGAACCTCGGCGTCATCCTGGCGCTCGTCCTCGGCTTCGTCGTCACCTACCTCGCCCGTCGGGGCAAGATCGCCCGGCAGGAGGCGCGCGCGTGACCACCTTCCAGACCGAGACGGGCCCCTGGCTCGTCATCATCGACGGCCAACGCATCTTCGCGGACCCGACGAGCCCGTGGGGCTCGCCGATGTGGGCGGACGCCCTTCCCCGCATCCTCGCGCTGGCCGACGCGTTCGGCCTGCGCGTCCTCAAGACCCGCTGGGTGCCGCCCGATCCGCGGGTCGGTTCGTGGGGGCCCTACATGGACGCCTGGCCGTTCGCCGACCGACCGGCCGACGATCCGCTCTACGACTTCGTCCCCGAACTGGAGGGCGTCGGGCACGAGTGCCTCGTGGAGCACTCGTTCGGCAAGTTCGGCCCGCGCATGGAGTCGATCACCGGCGGCTACCCCCACCTGGTGCTCACCGGCGTCTCGACCGACTGCTGCGTGATCTCCACCGCGCTGCCGGCTGCGGACGCCGGCGCCACCCTGACCCTGGTGACGGACGCCTGCGCCGGCTCGACGCCCGAGAACCACGCCGCCGCCCTCACGGTGATGGGCCTCTTCCCGCCCCAGATCACGCTGACGACCACGGCCGACCTGCTCGCGGCGGGTGGCCCTGAGGGCGCCGCCTGAACCAGCCGCCCGCCGGGACGAGCTCAGCTCAGCTCAGCGCCAACTCCAGTGCAGCCCGTAGACGCCCGGCTGCACATCGAGCTTCACGACCTGCGCCTGCG
>CALMAD010000016.1 GCA_937859105.1 uncultured Propionibacteriaceae bacterium | reverse complement strand
CCGCCGACCGACCGGCCGACGGACGCGCAGACCCGCTGCGCCTCGGACTTGCTCGACGAGCCGATCACCGAGACCGCCCAGTAGCCGCTGTTCAGGCTGGGTACCGAGGAGCTGTCGACCACGTACACGGAGACGCCCGTCCGGCTCGAGATGGACGCCGCCTTCGCGGCCGCCTGCCCGGACGACTTGCTCGACTTCGGCATCGACTCCAGCACCGTGATCCACGAGCCGGACGACAGCGAGGTGAGGACGCCCACGTCACCGTCGCCGTCGTCGTAGATGTAGGAGGTCTTGGTCGTGCTCGTCGGCTTCGAGGCGGTCTCGCGGCGCACGATCGTCGTCTGGGTGGACTGGGGTTGCGGTTGCGCCTGCGGTGCCGCCACGGTGACGACGCGCGTGACCTGGGTGTCGGGGGCGGCGGACGTCGTCTGCCCGCGCGCCATGATCGAGACCCCGACCACGGCGACGATCGCCACGACACCCACCACCGCGGTCGCGCCCAGGATCGCGGGCACGCGCGAACCGTTGTGTTGTGGCGGGTACCCCGGCTGCTGCGTGGGCGGTACCGGGACCGGCCCGGGGTTGTAATTCGGATCACTCATCGTCATTTTCTCCACATCATGGCCGGACGTCCGTGCGCCCCAGGGAATCTCGTCGGGTAGCCCCGCTGCCGTTTCTTGATTGTCTGGTTTTGCTTGATTGCAGGGTTTCAGCTGCGCACGAGGCGTCCGCCATAAATGACGACGCGCCCTCGGACGCCGCCGGTGCAGAGCACCGGCTGGTCGCCCGAGCAATCCATCGTGTACGTGATCTTCGTCACGGGCGAATAGGCGACGACCTGCCCGGACGACCCATTGAGGCCGGAGTTCAGGTAGGCGTCCCGGACGTTGATCGCGAACGGGCAACTCGTGGTCGGGTTGGCCGTGCCGGCGGCGGCGTAGGGTCCGCTGCCGGAGCGCGAGCACTCCTTCGAGCCGCGGGGCACGTAGACGTCGGGATACGAGGTCGTCACCGACGACCCCGACGACCCGGAGGATCGCGACGACCCCGACGAACCGGTCGACCCGTCGTTCACCGTGACCACCCGCTGGTTTTCCACCACCGGGGCGGTCCGGAGCACCGGCACGTTCGACACGAACTGGATGTAGCCCCGCTGATAGAGCACGACTCCGAGCAGCCCGACGAGCGCCACGACGGCCCCGAGCAACGCCCAGGCGAGCCCGTGCGAACGCGGGCGCTCCTGCAGGACGGGGACCGGCTGCAGGTAGGCCGGCGCCATGGGCTGGACGACGGGCTGGATCGGCGCCTGCTGACCCTGAGGCGGAGTCGGAAAACCACACGCGGGACACGTGCTCGCCGCGGAATACGCTCCGCACCTCGGACAATTCATCAACGGACGCCTCTCAAAACAACAAACCCTATTAGTCGAAGTGAATGTTATCGAGGATCGGGTGCGCTATGTTCTCCAGGCCCCCGTGTGACGCCGCACGCGAGCCGGACCTCGCGCGCCATTTCTCGCTTGACCCCACGCGGTGCTAGGCGACCACGAGTGCGCTCTCACTAGCATCGCCGCCCACATTCTTAGAAACACATGTCGCATCAAATGGTGACGACGCGCCGGGCGGACGTCATCCGTTGCGCCGTCTCGCGCGCCCCGCCACGGGCACACCGGCGGCCCGTCCGCTCGGCCCCGCGAACCCGGCGGATTGAGGCTAGGGTCGTCACGACCCGCCCCCGGGTAGACCGACCGTCGAAGGAATCGCATGTTCACCGTGGACCCCTCCCTCCCGACCCCTCCGTACGAACAGATCAAGGATCAGATCACCGCCCTCCGCGCGTCCGGCGAGCTGGAGGCCAACCACCGCCTCCCGACCGTCCGGCAGTTGGCCGAAGAGCTGAGCCTCGCGACGAACACCGTCGCCCGCGCGTACCGCGAGTTGGAGGCGTCCGGGCTCATCGAGACCCGCGGACGCCACGGCTCCTTCGTCACCGGGACGGACGCCTCGGTCGCGAAGGCGTCCGGAGCGGCCGCCCGCATCTTCGTCCGGACCTTGCGGGAGCTCGGTCTCGACGACGATCGCATCCTGGACGCCGTGCGCGACGCCCTGGTGTCCCGCTGACGCCCGTAGGCTGACCGCATGCGAGCGGCGTGGTACGAGAAGACGGGCCCGGCGAGCAAGGTGCTCGTCGTCGGCGAGCTGCCCGACCCGACGCCCGGCCCCGGCGAGGTGCTGGTTCGCGTCCGGTACTCGGGGGTGAACCCGGGCGACGCGAAGAAGCGCGAGGGCTGGCAGGGCGGCCCGATGCCCTACCCGCGCGTCATCCCGCACAGCGACGCCTCCGGCGTGATCGACGCCGTCGGCGCGGGGGTGGACGCCGCCCGCGTCGGCCGCCGCGTCTGGGTGCACGGCGCCCAGTCGTACCGCCCGTTCGGCACGGCCGCGGAGTACGTGGTCGTCCCGGGCGACCTGGCGGTCGACCTGCCCGACGGCGTCCCGGACACCCTGGGCGCCTGCCTGGGCATCCCCGGCATCACCGCGCATCGGGCCGTCTTCGCCGACGGCCCCGTGGACGGCCTCACGGTGCTCGTGCAGGGCGTCCACGGCGCGGTCGGACGCCTCGCCGCCCAGTTGGCCCGTCGGGCCGGTGCCCGCGTCATCGGGACGATCCGCAAGCGGCAGGACTTCCTCGACGTCGAATCCGGAACGGCCGACCACGTGGTCGTCCTCGGGTCCGAGGCGCGCGAGCGCATCGCCAAGCTGGCTCCCGACGGCGTCCACCGCATCATCGAGGTGGCCTTCGCGGCCAACCTCAAGCTGGACGCCGCCGTCGCCGCCCCCGGCGCGACCATCGCCGCCTACGGCACCGACGACCCGAAGCCGCGCCTGCCGTTCTGGCCGATGCTGTTCGACAACCTGGTGATCCGGCTGCTCGGCAGCGACGATTTCCCGGTCGAGGCGAAGCGGGCCGCGGCCGCCGACCTGACCGCCGCGGCGTCCGAGGGCGCCCTGCCGACCCCGATCCGCAAGCCCCTGCGCCTCGCGCGCATCGCGAAGGCCCACGACCTGGTCGAGAGCGGCATCCGGGCGCGCGTCCTGATCGACCCGACGGCCTGAGCGGGCGTCCGACACCCGAGCAGAACCGCGACAGGTAGTCGCCAAGATCGTCTCCCCGTGGCAGCATGTGCGACACCGCGTCCCCCCGCGCGGTGTCCCCCGTAGTCGAACCACTGGAGGGTCCCTCCCATGCCCGAATCCATCTCCCGCAGAACCCTCCTCGCGTCCTCCTCCGCAGCCCTCGGCCTGGCGGCGCTGGGTCACGACGCCCCCACCGCGGACGCCGCCGCGCGCCCGCTCGCCCTCATCTACCGTGGCCCCGCCGCCTACTCCGATTGCTCCGCCGCGGTCGCCGTGGCCATGCGCTACCGGCGCGTCCTGAACTCGGCGTACGTCGGGCCCGGCGCGCGGACGGCTCTCACGCCCGCGAACCTCCGCCGCGCCCGCCTGTACGTGCAGCCCGGCGGCCCGGACGTCAACACCGGCTGGCGGCACATGAGCCGCTACCGTTCGGCCATCGTGAACTGGGTTCGGGGCGGCGGCCACTACCTCGGCCTGTGCCTGGGCGCCTACCTCGCCACCGACGACCCCGGCTTCGGCCTCTTCCCGGGCGAGATCTGGGACTACAAGACGACCCCGGGGGCCGACACGCGCAGCTCCGGCGCGCGAGTGCTCTCCATCAACTGGCGCGGCCGCGGGACGCCGATGTACGTGCAGGACCCGCCCGTCTTCGCCCCCCGCGCCGCGGCCCGCGCGCAGATCATCGCGCGCTACCGGAACGGTCGTCCGGCCGCCCTCACGGTGCGCGTCGGACGCGGACGCCTCACCCTCGTCGGCCCGCACCCCGAGGCGACCCGAAACTGGTACACCAGCGACGGCCTCAAGCCGCCGGCCCGCTGGCGTGGGGACATCTGGGCCGACGTCGAGCGCGTCGCGCTGAGCTGAGCCGACGGGCACACCCGCCCGGGCACAGAAAAAAGCATCAGCGACGCCGCGCGTGCGGCGTCCCTGATGCGTGTGGTGCAGCCCGGGGGGACTGCGAGGGGGACCAGCCCTCGGTCTCGGCGGAGTGGGGTCAGCTGAGAACCTTGAACTGCCACGGGTAACGGTAGGCCTCGCCGTGGTACGTCTTGTAGGCGCCGAGGCAGCCCAGCACGATCGAGCCGAGGGCCCCGACGGCGAGCAGGATGGCGCCGAGCGGCGACAGGATGATCGTGAAGATCATGAGCCAGCCGACCACGGTCAACAGCCACATGGAGATGGTGAAGTTGAAGGCCCCGGCGGCGGCGTTGCGGACGAACCACGAGCGGTCGCGGTAGATCAGCCAGAGGATGAGGGGGCCGACGATGGTCAGCCACCCGGCGGAGACGATGGCGGCGATGGGCGCGGACAGGTGGGCGAGCATCGCCGACGTGCGCTCTTCGCCGGAGGCGACCCCGCCGGCGTCACGGCCGCGCTCGGGGGCCTGCCACGGCTGCTGCGAGCCGGGGGCCGCCCCCTGATACTGGAACGAGGGGTCGGACTGGGTCGGCTGCTGCCACTGCGGGGTGGGTTGGTCGTTGCTCATGCCACCAGTCTGACCGGCGCCCAGGCCACACCGAAGGGTTCCCAGGGGCGCTTCAGGGGCCGATCAGGACGCCTCCTGAGCCCCCGGCGCCGGGCCCACCACGGCCGACGTGGAAGCCCCGGCTAACTCTGGTTGAAGAACGACCCCGTGACCTGCTCGGCCTCGTCGACCACCATGACCCCCGGCGGCAGGAGCACCAGCACGACGCTCGTCACGATGTCGATGTTGCCGTTCAGCCCGAAGACCAGCCCGGAGACGAAGTCGACGAGCCGGTAGGCCTCGTCGGCGTCCATCTCGGAGATATTGAGGACGACCAGGAACCCGGCCCGGAGCGCCTCGCCGATCGCGCGCGCCTCGGTGTACGAGGTGGGCCGCTGCACCACGATGCCGCGCCCGGTGGCCCGCCCTGTCTGGATCGTCCCGCTCACCCGGCCCACCCTACCCATCGGTCGCGGCCCTCCCCCGGGCGACGTCCCGTGAACCGGGTGGTTCGCCCGCTGAACAACCCGGAGAGGCAGGCGAGGCCATGGCATCGTTGGGTGTGCCGCTTTCCCTCCCTTGGCGTCCGTTCAGGCGAACGGGCACCCGGTGCACCTCCGCCCACTAGCCCGCGACAACCCATGTCGGTTGAAAGGATGGACTCATGAGCGCCACGCACGTCAACGCAGCGATCAATCTCCGACTGGCCCTTCTCGGCCAGCCCCTGGCGGACGACGTCGAAAACGCCGCGACCGCCGAGCTCGTCGAGCCGATTCTCGCGCGCCAGCGCGAGTTGAACCGACGGCTGGCCGAGCGACTGTCGCCGGTCGACCAGCGCATCCAGGCGTTCCTCGACTCCTACCTTCAAGGGTCGTCCGTGAAGCCCGAGCTGCCGCGCCGCACCCTGATCCTCGATCAGGCCGGGCTCGCACGCGGGCTCTCCCTGCCGAAGGACGGCGACGAGTTCAGCTCCGAGCTGCTCAGCTCGTACCGGCTGATGAACGGCGTCCTGCACAACCCGGCGAACGACCGCCGGACCACGAAGGGCGTCTTCCACATCGCCGAGGGCGGCCTGCCGATCCCCGACGACAAGATCGCCGTCGACCGGGAGGTCTTCGCGAAGCTGCTGTCGCTGGCGTTCCAGCCGCCGGAGGAGGCGCTGCGCCTGCCGTACTCGGCGCACGACGAGAAGCCGGCGTCCTGCTTCGTGTCGCTGCTGCTGCGGCCGACGGTCCTGCCCGCGGTTCCGGGCGTCACCACCGAGCGCTCGATGGAGATCCGGTTCATCGTGCCGGGTGGGATGGTCGCCAACCTGGACTTCGTCGAGAGCATCTTCGGCAACGCCGGCGACCCGCAGTTGCCCGAGAACGACGCCTCCCTGCACCCCGACTCGTGGACCGGCCACAGCGGCTGCGTCGTGCTGGCCCCCCACCTCACGCACCTGACGAAGAAGGAGCTGGGCCTCCCCCACGTCGACGACGCCACCGACCGCCAAAAGCGCGACGGCCAGTGCTGGACCGACGAGGGCGAGCTCTACAACGACGGCCAGGCGTTCAAGATCTGCGCGCGCGACGAGCGCGGCGTCATCGTCACCGTCATCGCCGACAACTACTTCGGGTACTGCAAGAAGGAGGTCAAGACCCAGATCGGCTACTCCGCGAACCTGCTCGGCTGCGCGGAGGAAGAGCACGCCGGCGGCGCGATCGTCTACCCGGCGTACAACCTGGGTTCCGGCTTCACCGACAACCGGACGCCCGCGGGTTACACGGTCGCCGCGGTCGTCGAGCGCGACCCCGACCGCTTCGAGCTGCAGCCCGAGGGACACGCGACCGACCGCACGAACCCGGACGCCGTGATCGTCCCCGGCGGCGCGACGTTCAGCATGCGCAACCAGACGATCACCTGGAACGCCGACGGCGACACCCACACGATCAAGTTGCTCGCCGGCACGACCTACTACCTGCCGAACGGCTACCGGGTCTACGCGAAGCACCGCGAGTCCGACCCGACGCAGTGGCACCTCGTCGGCGTCTCGGCCACCGCGACGCACTGCCACAAGCCCGCGACGGTCTCGGGCGGCGGCAAGAGCGAGATCAGCAAGTCGATCCTGGACGCCTTCGTCTTCGGCCACGCCTACGTGAACGACTTCGACGCCGACATGGACCGGGTCGCCGAGATCATCGACGGCAACTACGCCGACCGCTTCGCGGACCCGGCGTCCAACGGGCAGGACCACCGCCCGATCCTCGGGCCGGAGCGCAGCTTCGGCTCGGTCATCAAGCTGCTGACGCCCTCCAGCCTGTTCACGCCCGAGTACAACGAGTTCCTCAACGAGATCCCCTCGCACATCAAGGAGCTCGTGTTCACGGTCAAGCGGTTCTACCAGCCGGAGTGGGGCGACGACTGGCGCAGCCGGTTCAGCGTCACGATCATGAACGGGCGCCAGGGCAACTCACTGCGGCTCGACGGCGAGGCGATCGTGGTCAACTTCCTGCGCGTCGGGTTCGACGCCGACGGCAGCTGGCGGCTGTTCAGCCTGCGTCCGGACTTCACGCCGGCGTCCAAGGTGCAGACGGAGGACGACATCACGGCTTCCACGGTCACGCCGACGCCCGACGGGCCGTCGCGCAAGTACGTGCAGAACTGCGAACACCTGCTGTTCCAGCGTCCCGACGACGCGATCCATCGCGGCTACGACAAGCAGACCGAGAAGGACATGGCCCGGCCGGGCACGTTCATCTCGAACTTTCAGCCGCTGACGCACGCCGACGCGCAGGAGATGATGGAGGACGTCCAGGCGTTCAGCGAGTTCACCCAGCCGATGGCCACCC
>CALMAD010000015.1 GCA_937859105.1 uncultured Propionibacteriaceae bacterium | reverse complement strand
CCGGGCGCCCAGTCGGGCCGGGGACGCGGCGCGGCCTGCGGCGCATGCGCCGCGCCCCAGGCCGAGGCGGCCGGGGCGGTGGAGAGGTGCAGCGGCTGCGTCGCGGGGACGCCGTCGGCGGGGCCTGTCGGCGCCGACGTCAGCGGCGACGCGGCGACCGCGAAGGCCTCCGCCGGGTCGCGACGGTCGGGCTCGGGCGAAGTCAGGGCGTCGAGCGGGGTGGCGTCCGGCCCCGGCCCGTAGTCGGGCCGCTCGGGCGGCGCGACCGGCAACGCCTCCGCCGCGTCGGGAGAGTCGAGCGGTGCGGCGTCCGACGGGGCGACGAACGCCTCGGGGCGCACGCCGGGCGCGTACTCGGGGCCGTCCCGCCAATCCGCCATGGCGTCATCGTAGTCGCCCGGCGGTTGGGTACGGTGGTCGCCGGGTTCAGGCTCGTCCTAGACTGGGCCGACAGCGACTGCAGTACTAGGGGTGAGCGAGGCATGCCTACCGGGCGAGTGCGTTACTACGACGCGGAGAAGGGGTTCGGGTTCCTCTCGAAAGACGAGGGGGGCGAGGACGTCTTCGTCCGTGCCTCGGCGCTGCCCGCCGGCGTGACATCGCTGAAGCGTGGACAGAAGGTCGAGTTCGGCGTCATCGACGGCAAGCGCGGCGAGCAGGCGCTCTCGCTGCGGCTGCTGGAGGCGCCCCCGTCGCTGTCGAAGGCGTCCCGCAAGGCGCCCGATCAGATGGCCGTCATCGTGGAGGATCTCATCAAGATGTTGGACGGGTTGGGCAACGGCTATCGCCACGGGCGTCATCCCGACGGTCGGCAGGCCAAGAAGGTCTCGGCCGTGCTGCGGGCGGTCGCCGACGAGTTGGAGCTGTGAGCGTGGCGGCGACAAAGGCATTGGAACTCGACGAGGCCTGCGCGGGCGCCGTCGATCTCGCGCGTGCCGCAGCCGAGCGGCGCGCCGACGTCATGACCGTGGGCGAGCATCTCGAGTGCGTGGCAGAAGACAAGCGGGTCGCGACCCACTACTTCGCCTGCACGCACCCCGGCTACCACGGCTGGCGCTGGGCGGTGACGGTCGTCCGGGCGGCGCGCGCCAAGATCGTGACGGTGAACGAGGTCTGCCTCGTGCCGGGGGAGGACGCGCTGGTCGCGCCCGTCTGGGTGCCGTGGGCCGAGCGCGTGGAGCCGGGCGACGTGACCGCGGGCGTCCTGATGCCGACGCCCGACAACGACCCTCGCCTCGAGCCCGGCTTTACGGGCGGCGACGAGGCGCGCGACGCCGACCCGGCCGAGTGGAGCCAGCTCCGCGCCCTGGTGGGCGAGTTGGGGCTCGGCCGCGAGCGCGTCCTGTCGGTGTACGGGCGTGACGAGGCCGCCGACCGCTGGGTCGACGGCGACGGCGGTCCCCACAACGCCATGACCAAACAGTCCCCGGCGGCGTGCCAGCAGTGCGCGTACTTCGTCCGGCTGGAGGGGTCGCTCGGGCGTGAGTTCGGCGTGTGCGCGAACCAGTTCTCGCCGGCCGACGGCAGCGTCGTGAGCGTCGACCACGGCTGCGGGGCGCACAGCGACGTCGTCGAACCGAACCGGGGCGTCGATCTGCCGCGCCCGGTGTGGGACACGATCTCGGTCGACGAGGCACTCTTCGACTGAATCCGGGCGCTTGTCCGCACCGGGGACTCGTCCGCAGGTGGGCGTCCGCCGGTTCTACGATGCCGCCCATGAGCTCAGCAACTACCGCCGCGCCGGAGGCCCCGCCGGCGTCCGGACTCGACCGCTACTTCGAGATCACCGCGCGGCACTCCACGGTCGGCCGCGAGGTGCGCGGCGGCCTGGTGACGTTCTTCGCGATGGCCTACATCATCGCCCTCAACCCGCTGATCATCGGCACGGCGGCCGACAGCCGCGGCCTCCTGATCACCGGGCAGCCGAAGCTGGACGCCGCCGGTGCCACGATCGCCGCGAACGTCAGCGGTTCGATCGCGGCCGTCGCCGCGGCGACCGCGCTCATCGCCGGCGTGATGACGATCCTGATGGGGCTGATCGGCCGCTTCCCGCTCGGGCTGGCGGCCGGCCTCGGCATCAACGCGATGCTCGCCTACGTGGTCGCCCCGCAGACGACCTGGCCGCAGGCGATGGGCCTGATCGTGTGGGAGGGGCTCATCATCACGATCCTCGTGCTGACCGGCTTCCGTGAGGCGGTGTTCCGGGCGGTGCCGAAGGCGTTGCGCACCGGCATCTCGATCGGCATCGGCCTGTTCATCACGCTGGTGGGCCTGGTCGATTCCGGCGTCGTCCGGCGCGCGACGGGGACGCCGCTGGAGCTCGGCGTCAACGGCTCGCTGATCGGGTGGCCCATCGCGGTGTTCGTCGTGGGCGTCCTGCTGCTCGTGCTGCTGTACGGGGCCCGCGTCCGGGGGGCGATGCTCATCGCGATCGTCGCGATGACGGTCGTCGCCGTCGTGCTGGAGTCCGTGCTGCACATCGGGGCGGTCGACCCGCAGCAGAACCCGATGGGGTGGGCACTGAACATCCCGGCACTGCCGGCGACGCTCTTTACGCTGCCGGATCTGAGCCTCATCGGACGCGTGGACTTGTTCGGCGCGTTCAGCGGCGGGCCGCAGATCGTGATCGCGATGATCATGACGGTGTTCGCCCTGTTGCTGGCCGACTTCTTCGACACGATGGGCACGATCGTGGCCGTCGGCGCGGAGGCGCGGCTGCTCCAGGCCGACGGCAACCCGCCCCGCACCCGCGAGATCCTCCTCGTCGACTCGCTGGCGGCCCTCGCGGGCGGCGCGGGGTCGGCGTCCTCGAACACGTCGTTCATCGAGTCCGCGGCGGGCGTCGGCGAGGGCGCGCGGACCGGTCTGGCCTCCGTCGTCACCGGGTGCGCGTTCCTGGTGAGCCTGTTCTTCGCGCCGCTGGTGAACATGGTCCCGTCGGAGGCGGTGGCGCCCGTGCTGGTGATCGTGGGCTTCCTGATGATGTCGCAGGTCGGCACCGTGGACTGGGACAACCTGGACGACGGCCTGCCCGCGTTCCTCACGATGGCGCTCATGCCGTTCGCCTACTCGATCACGGCGGGCATCGGGGCGGGCTTCATCTTCTACGTGTTGCTGCGGGCGGTCCGCGGCAAGGCGAACGAGCTGCACCCGCTCATGTGGGCGGTCGCGATCGCGTTCGTCCTCTACTTCAGCCAGGGGCTCATCAGCGCGATGATTGCGTAGCGAGCGCCGGCGTCCGTCACTGGTGGAAGAGAGCCACCAGGTCGGGCGCCGGCCGCCCGGCCGCGACCGCGGCGGCCGCACAGCCGTCGAACTTCCCCAGCCACGCGGCGAGTTCGCCCACGAGTTCGCTGCGGGCCGGGTCGAGCCACCCGGACGCCGCCCGGTACGCCTCCGCCATCCCCAGCGCGTGCCCGGCGCGGACGTACCCGCTGACCGACCCGGCCGCCGCGGCCAGCGGGAGCGCCAGCCGGTCGTTGAACAGCTTGCGCAGCGAGAACTGCGCCTCGACGCCGCCCCCGCACAGCGCGAAGTCGAGTTCGTCGATGGACGCCTCGTCGAGCTCCTTCGTGAAGGTGCCCCACGCCGCGTCCTCCAGCCACAGGCGGACGAGCGCCCAGCCGGCGTCCAGCCGCTCGGGCGGCAGGTCGCATCGGGCGAGACGTTCGAGAACCCGCTCCGCAAAATCGCCGCACTGGAAATCGGCGGCCGCGGCATTGACCGCGATCCGGCCCGGATCGATCCCGCCGTCCAGCCACCCGCGCAGGTCGGCGGTAACCGCATCGAGCATCCGTCCCGTCAGCGCGGCCGCCAGCTCGCCATCCTCGAACGCCGCAGCGATGCTGGC
>CALMAD010000014.1 GCA_937859105.1 uncultured Propionibacteriaceae bacterium | reverse complement strand
GGGCTGATCGGGGTCGAGCGCAAAGTAGCCGAGCCGCTCGAACTGCACGACCTGCCCGGGCTCGGTGTCGGCCAGGGCGGCCTCCACCTGGCAGCCGGTGAGGGTCTCGCGGCTGTGCGGGTTCAGGTCGTCGAGCGCTTCCCCGGTCGCCTCGCCCGGCACCTCGGTGGTGAACAGCCGGTCGTACAGGCAGACGGACGCCTCCTCGGCGTGCGCCGCCGAGACCCAGTGCATCGTGGACTTCACCTTGCGCCCGTCGGGGGCGTCCCCGCCGCGGGTCGCGGGGTCGTAGGTCGCGTTCACCTGGACGATCGCGCCGTCGGCGTCCTTCACGACGTCGGTCGCCGTGACGAAGTACGCCCCGCGGAGCCGCACCTCGCGGCCCGGCGACAGCCGGAAGTACTTCGGCGGCGGCACCTCGGCGAAGTCGTCGGACTCGATGAACAGCTCCCCCGAGAACGCGACCGACCGGACGCCCTCGTCGGGGTTCTCCGGGTTGTTGACCACGTCGAAGTGCTCGACGACGGGACGGCCGTCGGCGTCCGTCGGCCAGTTGGTGATGACGAGCTTCAGCGGCCGGAGCACCGCCATCCGCCGTCGTGACGTGCGGTTCAGCTCGCGCCGGACGTAGCTCTCGAGCTCTTCGATCGCCTTGCGCGAGTTCACCTTCGTCGTGCCGATGGCCCGGCAGAACGCGCGCAGAGCGGCCGGCGGGTAGCCGCGCCGGCGCAGGCCGCGGAGGGTGGGCATGCGCGGGTCGTCCCAGCCGTCGACGACGCCGTCGTCGACCAGCTTCTTCAGGCGCCGCTTCGAGGTGACCGTGTGGGTCAACTCGAGGCGGGCGAACTCGAGCTGGCGCGGCCGGTCGCCGGTGAGGGGCAGATGCTCGAGGAACCAGTCGTACAGCGGCCGGTGGCTCTCGAACTCGAGCGTGCAGATGGAGTGGGTGACGCCCTCGATGGCGTCCGACTGGCCGTGCGCCCAGTCGTAGGTCGGGAAGATGACCCACTCGGTGCCCGTGTTGTGGTGCTCGGCGTGCCGGATGCGGTACATCACCGGGTCGCGCAGCCACATGTTCTCGTGGGCCATGTCGATCTTCGCGCGCAGCACCTTCTCGCCGTCGCCGAACTCGCCCGCGCGCATGCGGCGCAGCAGGTCGAGGTTCTCCTCGGGCGTCCGGTCGCGGTAGGGGGAGTTGACGCCGGGGCGTCCGAAGCCGCCGCGCTGGGCGGTGATCGTCTCGGCGTCGGAGTCGTCCACGTAGGCCAACCCCTGCGTGACGAGGTGTTCGGCCCACGCGTACAGGGGGCCGAAGTAGTCCGAGGCGTGCACGACCGAGTGCGGCTGGTAGCCGAGCCAGGCGATGTCGTCGACGATCGAGCGGACGTACTCCGGCTCTTCCGTGCCGGGGTTCGTGTCGTCGAGGCGCACGTTGCAGAGGCCGTCGAAGTCCTCGGCGACCCCGAAGTCCTGGACGATCGCCTTCGCGTGCCCGATGTGCAGGTACCCGTTCGGCTCCGGTGGGAACCGAGTCTGGACGCGCCCGCCGTACGTTCCCTGCTCGTTGTCCTTCCGGACAGCCTCGCGGATGAAGTCGTTCGCGGCAGCGGGTTCGGTCATGCGCACAGGCTAGCAATGGGCGCCGGGCGTCCCGTGGGGCGTTCACCGTGGTGGGAGGCGTCCGGGGGAAGGGAGACGCTCGCGGACGCCCCTCCCCTCGGCGGCGGCGGAACGCTTGCAGCGTTGGCGAAACGCCTGCAGTAAACCGCGGAACGCCTGCAGCGTTTCCATAACGCCTGCCTCCGGCGAGAACGCTGCCTTACGTAAGGCAGCGTTGTGGCTTAAGCCCGGCGGTTCGAGAACGCCTGCAGCGTTGGCGAAACGCTTGCAGCGTTTTCACAACGCCTGCAGCGTTTCACCGCGCTGGCTAGCACTCACCGGGGTAGGCAGCGCCGTGGTCTGGCTGGGACGCCTGCGGCTGGCGAGTCTGGGGCGGACGCCCGACCGGACGGCCGGGTGTGAGCGCCCGACCCGAGGAGGACCGCACCTCGGCGACGGGGCGCTCGGCCCCGCTGCTGTCTGCTGCGTCCGGATTCATCCCCCCATTGTGGGCGAGCCGAGCGGCGGCAGCCTGCCCATGCCAGTGCCAGGCAGGGACGCCTGCCCCGGAGGACGCCACGGCCCTCCCGGACGTGGGTCCGGGAGGGCCGTGTGACGAAGTCCCCCTCAGGGTGTGGAGAACGTCAGGTAGAAACGCCCACGGGGCGGGCGTCCCCCGCGAACGGTCACAGGAGGGGGCCGGTGTGCCAGATGCGCTTCAGGTAGTCCCGCATGGCGCGGTCGGAGCTGAAGAACCCACACCGGGCGACGTTGAGAATCGCGGAGCGCGTCCAGCGATCCTCGTCGGCGTACGCGCGCTCGACCTCCGCCTGCTCGGCCATGTAGGAGTCGAAGTCGGCGAAGACCATGAACCGGTCCTGGTGCAGCAGGTTGCCGACGATGCCGTCGAACGCGTGCGGGTCGGACGAGAACACCCCCGACGCGATCAGGTCGATCGTCGCCTTGAGCTGCGGGTTGTTCGCGTACAGCGAGCCGGGGTTGTACCCGGACGCCGCCAGCGCGGCCACCTCGGGCTCCCGCATGCCGAACAGGAAGAAGTTCTCGTCACCGACGAGTTCGCGGATCTCGACGTTCGCGCCGTCGTCGGTCCCGATCGTCAGGGCGCCGTTCAGCGCGAACTTCATGTTGCCCGTGCCGGACGCCTCCATGCCCGCCAGCGAGATCTGCTCGGACAGGTCGGCCGCCGGGATCAGCTTCTCGGCCAGGGTGACGTTGTAGTTCGCCGGGAAGGCGACGGTGAGGCGTCCCTCGAGCCGCGGGTCGGCGTTCACGGTCTTGGCGACGGCGTTGATCAGGTAGATCGTGTCTTTCGCCATCTTGTAGCCGGGGGCCGCCTTCGCGCCGAACACGACGGTGCGCGGCGTGATGTCGGAGGCCTTGATCTTGCCCGACAGCACCTGCTCGTACAGCGAGATCACGTGCATGATCTTGAGCGACTGCCGCTTGTACTCGTGGAGGCGCTTCACCATGACGTCCACGAGGTGCCCCGGCGGCAGCGAAATGCCGTCGCGCTGCACCAGCAGGTTGGCGAGGCGTTCCTTGTTCCACGCCTTCGCCTTGCGGAACCCCTCGCGGAAGTCCTCGTCGTCGGCGTAGGGCTCGAGCTCCTGCAGCCGCTCCAGGTCGGTGACCCAGCCGCTGCCGATCGCGTCGGTGACGAGCTCCGACAGCTTCGGGTTCGCCATCCGGATGAACCGCCGCGGCGTGATGCCGTTCGTCACGTTCGTGAACTTGTCGGGCCACATCTCCGAGAAGTCGGGCAGCACCTTGTCGCGCAGCAGCTGGCTGTGCAGGGCCGCGACGCCGTTCACCTTCGTGCCGGCGATCGTGGCGAGGTACGCCATCCGGACGCCGCGCTCGGGGTACTCGGCGATGATCGACATCCGTCGCGCGCGCAACTCGTCGCCCGGGAACGCCTCGCGCACCTCGGCGAGGAACTCATCGTTGATGCGGTAGATGATCTCGAGGTGCCGCGGCAGCAGGCGTCCGAGGAGGCTCACCGGCCACACCTCGAGCGCCTCGGGCAGCAGCGTGTGGCAGGTGTACGCGAAGCACTGCTTCGTGACCTCCCACGCCTCATCCCACTCCCACTTCTTCTCGTCGACCAGGATGCGCATGAGCTCCGGGACGGCGATCACGGGATGCGTGTCGTTCAACTGGTAGATGATGCGCTCGGGCAGCTTGTGCAGGTCGAAGTCGGGGTCGAGCTCGTTGATGAAGTCGCGCAGCGAGCACGCCACGAAGAAGTACTGCTGCTGCAGGCGGAGCTCCTTGCCCTGGGGCGTCGAGTCCTCGGGGTAGAGCACCTTGCTGATGTTCTCCGCGAACGTCTGCGCCCGGACGGCCGACGCGTAGTCGCCGGCGTTGAAGATCTGCAGGTCGAACGCCTTGGTCGCCTGGGCCGACCAGAGCCGCAGCGTGTTCACGCGGCCGTTCAGGTACCCGGGGACCATGTAGTTGTAGGGGACGCCGAGCACGTTCCACTCCGGGATCCACCGGCTGCGCGTCACGCCGTGGTCGTCGTAGGTCTCGGTGTGGCCGGCGAAGTCGACCTGCACCGCCGACTCGGGGTGCGGGAACTCCCACGGCGAGCCGAGCGACAGCCACGTGTCGGGCTGCTCGACCTGGCGTCCGTCCACGAACGTCTGGCGGAAGATGCCGTACTCGTAGCGGATGCCGTAGCCGATACACGGCACGTTCATCGTGGCCAGCGAGTCGATGAAGCAGGCGGCGAGGCGCCCGAGGCCGCCGTTGCCGAGGCCCGGCTCGACCTCTTGCGAGCGGAGGGCCGCGAGGTCGAGCCCGCAGGCGGCGAGACCCTTCTCGGCGATGTCGTTGAGCTGCGTGGCGAGCAGGGCGTTGCCGAGCTGGCGCCCGAGCAGGTATTCGGCCGACAGGTACCCGATCGTCTTCGCCTGGGCCTCGTGGGTCTTGCGCCCGGTCTCGAGCCAGCGCGCCATCAGGTAGTTACGGACCGTCGTCGCGAGCGCCAGGTACTGGTCGTTGACGCTCGACCGGGAGAGCGCCACACCCTGCGTGGTGTTCAGCTCGTGCAGGAACTCGCGCACAAAGCCGTCCACGGAGTGGGGCGGCGAGCCAACGGGGGCCAGAGCGACGGGGTGGGTCGGCTTGAAC
>CALMAD010000013.1 GCA_937859105.1 uncultured Propionibacteriaceae bacterium | reverse complement strand
CGATCTGGCGAGTACGCCAACCTGCCAACGTCGACGGGCATGTCGTGCGACCCGCCGAAGAACCCGGACGCCGCCCGCCCGACCGACGGCCGCAGTTGGGGCTGGGCGCAGGAGAACAGCAACACCGCGCAGTGGACGGTCTGGCAGAACGTCACGCGCTGGGGCGACGCGCGCGCCGAGTTCGAGCGCGTCTCCGCCGACATCGGCTACTGCGCGTTCGGCGCGGGCTGGACGGTCACCGGCTCCGGCGACGTCCTCGTCGCGACCGGCCAGGGCCGGGCCGCGGCGATCGGGCGCAAGGGCGACCTCATCGTGGCCGTCCAGGTGGACCGCCCCGACCCGGGCGGAGAGGCGCCCGTCGCCCAGGCCCGCGCGCTGCTGACCGACGCCCTCGGACGCCTCTGAACCGCGTCCCCAGCTGGCCGCCCGGGTCGGCGTCCGAACCGGCGTCCGGCGCCGGCGGCCCGTTCGTATACTGCGGCCATGGACGTCTCCGGGATGCGCAAGAGCTACGAACGCGGCGAGCTCGACGAGGCGGGGGCCGCGTCCGAGCCGCTCAAGGAGTTCGACGCCTGGCTGAACGACGCCGTCAAGGCCAAGGTGCCCGAGCCAAGCGCGATGACGCTGGCGACGGTCGCGCCCGACGGGCGGCCGTCGACGCGGGTCGTCCTGCTGAAGGGCTACGACGAGCAGGGCTTCGTGTTCTTCACGAACTACGACTCCCGCAAGGGGCGCGAGCTGGCGGGCAACCCGCACGCGGCCCTGCAGTTCCACTGGGTGGAGTTGGAGCGCGTCGTGCGCATCGAGGGCACGGTGGGCAAGGTCTCGGCCGAGGAGTCGGACGCCTACTTCGTGCAGCGTCCGCTGGACAGCCGCATCGGAGCGTGGGCGTCCCCGCAGTCGCAGGAGATCTCGTCGCGGGCCGTGCTCGTCGCGAACGCGGCGAAGGCGTCCGCGCAGTTCGGGCTGAAGCCGCCGCGTCCCGAGCACTGGGGCGGCTACCGGCTCGTTCCCGACGCGATCGAGTTCTGGCAGGGACGCCGCAGCCGCCTCCACGACCGGCTGCGGTATACCCGCGAGGACGGCCGGTGGGTGCGTCGGCGGCTTGCGCCGTAGGCGTCCGGGCGTCGACTAGGCTGGCCGCGTGGCTAGCTCGAACACGTCCCCGAAGACCTCCGCGACCCCGCGCGCGCTGACCCTGTTGCGCGCGATGGCGGTCATCACGGCCGTCGCGGCCGCGATCCAGGCCATCCTGGGCCTGTACCTGCGCACCAGCCCCGCGTTCCACGCGCACACCGCCGTCGCCGGCATCGCGCTCGTCGCGTCCGTCGTGGCCGCGGTGGCCGCCGGACGGTGGGCCCGCGCGAGCGGCAACCGCGGGCTCGCCGGCCACGCGGTCAGCCTTCCGCTGCTCGCTGTCGCCCAGTGGGCGCTGGGCGAGCTGGGCGCCACGATGATCCACATCGTCGTCGGGCTGCTGTTCTTGCTGGACGCCGTGGCGCTCGTCACCCTCGTCTACCGCAAACCCGGGCGGGTCGCGCGGTAGGGAAGGCTAGGCTGGGCGCCGAAATCCCACGGGAGCCTCCGGCAGGAGGCTGAGATCAGGCTGACGCCGTCTGGACCGTCGAACCTGTCCGGGTCATGCCGGCGAAGGAAGTGAAGTCCATGCCCACTCAGTCACACACGCGGGCGTCCGGGGGAGCGGCGTCCCGGCAGCACCTGCTCGCCGCGGACCTGCCCGCGCCCGGCCGCGCCGCCGTCACCGGGGGCGTCTGGGGCAATTACGTCGATCAGCTCAACATCTTTCTGCCCGTCACCGCGCTGGCGCCGGCGCTGCCGACGATCGCGGGGCGCGACGCGGTGGCGTCCACGGTCGCGTTCGTGGTGATGGCGACCCTCATCGGGCGCCCGCTGGGCGCGATGATCTTCGGCCGCATCTCGGACGCCGTCGGTCGCACCACGACCACCCGCGTCGCGATCGCGGGGACGGCGGCGTGCACGTTCGGCATCGCGGCCGTCCCGCCGGCGGAGTCGATCGGGCTGCTGTCGATCGGCATCGTGATCGGCCTGCGGTTCCTCGGTGGGGTGTTCCTGGCCGGCGAGTACACGTCGGCGATCCCGCTGGCGATGGAGTGGTCGGAGCCGACGCGGCGGGGGCTGGCGTCCGGGTTGATCATGTCGATGGCCGCCTGGGCGCAGGCGACGATCGCCCTGGTCACGGTGGGTTTGCTGACCGTCTTGGGGCCGGACGCCTACGCCGCCTGGGGCTGGCGCGCGTCGTTCGCGGCGGGCGGGACGGCGTCGGTGCTCATGCTGATCTACTACACGCGGCACGTCGCGGACGCCCCGATCTTCCGGCGGCACCCGGCCAAGACGACCGGCGCCCCCCGGCTCGCGCAGGTGCTCGCCGGGCGGTACGCCGGCCAGTTCTGGCAGGTGTTCGCCCTGATGAGCGGGCTGTGGTTCCTGACGAACATGACCGTCATCGTCCTGACGCAGCGCATGGTGAGCGACGTCGGGCTCGACGCGCGGGGGGCGTCCGTCGCGATGGCCCTCGCCTCGATCGCCCAGGCGATCGTGATGGCGCTCGCGGGGCACCTCTCCACCCGCACGGGACGCCGCCGCTTCTTCATCGGCTGGGGCCTGCTCGCCGTGGGCGCCGGTGCGCCGCTGTGGCTCTGGATCACCGCGGGCCCGCGTCCGGCGCTCGTGGCCGGCGTGGGCGCCGCGCTGCTGCAGGTCGTCACCGTGTGCGCCTACGGCCCGGTCGGGGCCTACATCAACGAGCGCTTCCCGACGCACGTGCGCGCGACCGGCTACGGCACGGCGTACTCGCTGTCGATCGTGATCCCGGCGCTGTACCCGTACTATCTGCCCGCGCTCGAGCGGGTACTCGGCCACCAGGGCGCGCCCGCGGCCCTGATCGTGCTCGGCGCGCTGCTCGTCGCCGTGGGCGGGGCGCTCGGGCCGCGGCTGTCCCCGGCCGAGATCGACGACGACCTCGAGGCCGTCGCCGCCCGCGCGGACGTGCGCGGAGGCGTCCCGGCCGGGTCGGTTGAGGCCGGGTCGGGGCGCGGCGAGCGTGCCGACGGAGGCGCGCGGTGAGCGGGGTCGCGTCGGTGGTGGACGCCGTGCGCTCCGCGGCCCCGCTGGTGCACTGCATCACGGCGACCGTGTCGATGAACCTCGTGGCCGACGCCCTGCTGGCCACCGGCGCGCGGCCCATGATGACCGAGACGGAGGCGGAGGCGCCCGTCGTGGACGCCGTCGCGGACGTCCTGCTGATCAACCTCGGCACGCTGTCGGCCGACGGGGCGGCGGGCATCCCGCCGACGGTCGCGGCGGCGCGCGACCGGGGAGCCCCGTGGGTGCTCGACCCGGCCGCGATCGGGCGTGGGCCCGTCCGGACGCCGCTCGCCCACGAGCTGGCCGGGCGCGGCCCCGCGGTGATCAGGGGGAACGCGTCCGAGATCCTCGTGCTGGCGCGCGCGGGCGAGGGCGGCCGCGGGGCCGATTCGACGGCCCGGCCCGAGGACGCGGCGGCCGCCGCGGCGTCGCTGGCGCGGGCGAGCGGGTCGGTGGTCGCCGTGTCGGGGCCCGTGGACGTCATCACCGACGGCGACCGCGTGCGGCGCATCGCGAGCGGGTCGCCGCTGCTGACCCGCGTGACCGGCACCGGCTGCGCGCTCGGGGGGCTGACCGCGGCCTGCTGCGCGGTGGCGGACCCGTTCGAGGCGGCGGTGGCGGCGACGGCGTGGCTGACGGGCGCGTCCGAACGAGCCGCGGCGGCGTCCAGGGGGCCGGGGAGCTTCAGGGTGGGCCTGCTCGACGAGTTGTTCCTCGTCACGCCGGCCGAGGTGGAAGGCGGCGTGCGGTGGGGCTGAGGATCGACTATCGGGTGTACCTGGTGACGTCCGGGGCGGGGCGCAGCACGATCGCCGTCGCCGCCCGGGCGGCCCGCGGCGGGGCGGGCGTGGTGCAGGTGCGGCTGAAGGGGGCGTCCGATTGGGAGCGGCTCGATCTGGTGTGCCGCGTCGCCGACGCCGTCGGGCGGGCGAACCCCGACACCCACGTGCTCGTGGACGACGACGTCGCCGTCGCCGGGCTCGCGATGCGGATGGGCTATCACGTGCACGGCGTCCACGTGGGGGCCGAGGACACGCCGCCGCGCGTCGCCCGGGAGATGCTCGGCCCGGAGGCCGTGATCGGCGTGACGACCGGCACGCTCGACTTGGTGCGTCGCGCCAACGAGGACGCCGACGTGATCGACTACGTGGGCGCCGGCCCGTTCCGGAAGACGCCGACGAAGGATTCCGGACGCGAACCCCTCGGTCTGCAGGGATACCCGGCGCTCGTGGCGGCCACGCTGATGCCGATCGTCGCGATCGGGGACGTGCAGCCCGCTGACGTCCGGGGGCTGGCGGCGACCGGGGTGGCGGGGGTGGCGATGGTCCGCGGAATCATGGCCGCGCGAGACCCTGAGGCGGTCGTCCGGAAGGCCCTCGCCGATTTCGATGCGGGACGGGCCGCTCGCCCCGGGGGCGTTTCTCCCTGATCGCCCCGGGGGCGTTTCTACCTGACGTTTTCCACCCTCTGGGGTGGAGAACGTCACACGGCCCCGGGCGGCGACGGCCGTGGCGAGCGGCGTCCGGGGGACAGGTCGGAACCAACTTCTTCGCAAGGGCCGCACGCGGCGCCGATGTGATCCGCGCCGTCGGCCGCGGCGTCCAAGGGAAGGAACTGCCCGGCAG
>CALMAD010000012.1 GCA_937859105.1 uncultured Propionibacteriaceae bacterium | reverse complement strand
GCCGGCGGACGCGAGGCGTCCGACGAGCTCGTCGGTCAGGCCGAGGAGGGCCGGCGTGACCGCCGGGCGGGTCGCGAGCACGGGGACGAGGCGGGGGTGCTCCAGCAGGATCCGCCGGAGCCCCCGCATCGGGACGGCCGCGAGGGCGCGCCAGTCGTCGGACGCCGGCGTCTCCGCGGCGACGGATTCGGCGGCCATGCCCCAGAGTGCGTCGACGACGGCGTCGAAGAGGGCGGCCTTGTTGGGCAGGTGGTGGTAGATCGCCATGGGGTCGACGCCCAGCTCGTGGCCCAACCGCCGCATCGAGAACCGCTCGACCCCCTCGCGATCGAGCAGGTCGATCGCCTGGTTCACGATGCGCGGCACGCTGAGGACGGAGGGCGCGGGGGTCATGTCACCGATCCTGCCGCAGCGGGCGGGTGAAGAACAGCCGACGTTCCCGCCACAGGACGACCGCGCTCACGATGAGCAGCAGCCCGGTCTGGATCACCTTGGTGTCCGGGTGGGTGAGGAACAACTCGTTGCCGACGTTCGCGGAGACGTGGAAGACGATCGCGACGAGGATGCTCCGCCCGCACCGGTAGTACAGCCAGTTCATGAGAATCATGAACGGCAGCACCGAGACGACGAAGTTCACGCTGGCCAGCGGCCCGATCTCGACCACCTCGGCCTGGTAGTACCCCTTGATGAAGCTGAGCGGCACGTGCCACAGGAACCAGAAGACCGCGAAGACGCACGTGGTGCGCCACACCGTCCACCGGGACGCCAGCGCGTCCGTGCCGTAGCTATGCCAGGCCAGCTCCTCCACGACCGCCGCGCCGACCAGCAGCAGCCAGGCGGGCAGCAGGCCCGCCGTGAAGGAGGCTCCCCCGCGCAGCCCGAACTGGCCGGCCGGATAGCCGGCGAGCACCGACAGGCCCGTCGCGACGAGCAGGGACGCCGGCAGCAGCACCACCGCCAGCGCGGCCAGGCCGGGCCGGATCCCGCGGAGGCCGACCAGGCGCCGGCGCACGTCCGCACGCAGCACCCGGTCGCGCCCGATGAGGGACGCCGCGACGCCGATCGGGGCGACGAGCCCCAGCAGGCCGAGGGCGGCCGTGGCGACCTGGGTCGTCGTGGTCTGGTCGGGGCGGCGGCTGAGATAGCCGGCGACGCCCCACGTCAGCCAGGGAATGCCGAGGGCGAGCAGGTAGAACAGCCCGGGTCGGCGATAGTGCGAGACCGCGGGCGGCAGGGCGGGGGTGATGGACGCGGCCGTGCGGGCGTCCTCTACGCTGTAGATCATGACGAAAGCATAGCTCTACACCGTAGAGATTGGGGAGGTTGTCGACCGGACACGCGGGCGTCCGGTGGCCGTCGCGGTCCTAGTCGGGCCCGGGCATGCCGAGGGCCCTCGGGGTGAACAGTGGCAGACGGACGCCGATCAGAAGTTGATCATGTGCCCCGCGATGCCCTCCATGGCCTCCTTGATGGCCTCCGACAGCGTCGGGTGCGCGTGAATCGTGCGCCCGACCTCGTCGGCCGTCAGATCCCACGTCTGCGCGAGGACGACCTCGGGCAGCAGCTCGGTGACCTCGGGCCCGATCATCGTCACGCCGAGGATCTCGTTGTACTGCTTGTCGGCGATGACCTTCACGAAGCCGACCGACTCGCCCATGCCCCACGCCTTGCCGTTGGCCGAGAACGGGAACTTCGCCGTCTTGACGTCGTAGCCCTTGTCCTTCGCCTGCGCCTCGGAGTAGCCCATCGTGGCGACCTGCGGCTGGCAGTAGGTCGCGCGCGGGATCATGTCGTAGTTGATCGGCATGGTCTCGGCGCCCGCGATGGTCTCGGCGGCGACGACGCCCTGCGCCTCGGCGGTGTGAGCCAGCATGAGCTTGCCGGTGCAGTCGCCGATGGAGTACAGACCCTCCACGTTGGTGCGCATGTAGTCGTCGATCGCGATCGCGCCGCGCTCGGTCAACTGGACGCCGGTGTTCTCCAGCCCGTAGCCCTCGGTGCGCGGGGCGAAGCCCATGGCCTGCAGCATCTTGTCGGCCTCGAGCACCGTGGACTCGCCGCCCTTGGCGGGGCTCACGGTGACCTTGACGCCCGAGCCGGTGTCTTCGACGCTCTCGACCTTGGTGCTGGTGAGCACCTTGATGCCGAGCTTCTTGTAGGCCTTGGCGAGCTCGGCCGAGACCTCGGCGTCCTCCGTCGGGACCATGCGATCGAGGAACTCGACGATCGTCACGTCGACGCCGTAGCTGTTGAGCACGTAGGCGAACTCGGTGCCGATCGCGCCCGAACCGCCGATGATGATCGACTTCGGCAGGGAGTCGGCGAGGATCTGCTCCTTGTACGTGACGACGTTCTCGCTGGCCTTCGTGCCGGGCAGCAGCTTCGTGATCGCGCCGGCGGCGATGATGCAGTTGTCGTACGTGACGTCTTCGGTGCTGCCGTCTTCCTTCGCGACCTTGATCGTCTTGGCGTCGCTGAACGTGCCCCACCCGTTGAATTCGGTGATCTTGTTCTTCTTCATCAGGAAGTGGACGCCCTTGACCATGCGGTCGCTCACCGAACGGCTGCGCTTGAACGCGACCCCGTAGTCGGCCTTCACCTCGCCCGAGAGGCCGAACGTGGACTGCTCCTTCGTGACGATGTGCACGATCTCCGCGTTGCGGAGCAGCGACTTCGTCGGGATGCACCCGACGTTGAGGCACACACCACCCCAGTACTCCTTCTCGATGATGGCGGTCTTGAGGCCGAGTTGCGAGGCGCGAATGGCCGCGACGTACCCGCCGGGGCCGGCGCCGAGGACGACGACGTCGAAATGAGAGCTCATGGCCGTCACTCTAGAGCACCCGTGTCCCGCGCACCCACGGTGTGACCCGGTCCGTCCGCAGCGTGGCCCGCATCGCCGGCGCGCGGCGTCCCTCCCCCGTTCAGGTGCGCCTGGACGCCCCTTTCCCCGCTCGCCGGACGCGCCCGGCGCAGTCCCCCGGGGACGTTCTGGCTAGTGTCCCCGACCTCTCCGCTAGGATGCGCGACGTGACGGATATCTCCCCTCAAGCCATCGGCGGCCTGCTCCGGTCGGTGCGCCACTCGCGCCGCATCGGTCAAGACCAACTGGGTCAGATTCTCGGCGTCGAGCCGTCCCAGATCGACGCGATCGAACAGGGCGAATCGAAAGACACCGCGCTCACCAACCGCCTCGTCGAGTCGCTACAGACGAAACTCGCGTTCCCCGGGGGCGCCACCCACCTGCGGGTGAAGGGGCCCACGAAGCTGTCGGGCTCGATCCAGGTGCGCTCGTCGAAGAACGCGGCGGTCGCGCTGCTGTGCGCCTCGCTGCTGAACCACGGGCGAACGACCCTCAACGGCATCGCGCAGATCGAGGAGGTCAACCGCATCATCGAGGTGCTGACCTCGATCGGCGTCCAGGTCACGTGGTCGGAGGACCGGTCGCAGCTCACGATCGTCCGCCCTGAGGTGCTGAACCTCGGCGCGATGAACGTGGAGGCGGCCCGCCGCACGCGCAGCGTGATCATGTTCCTCGGGCCGCTGCTGCACATGATGCCGGAGTTCCGGCTGCCGTACGCGGGCGGCTGCAACCTCGGCACGCGCACCGTGACCCCCCACATGCAGGCGCTGCATCACTTCGGCCTCGACGTGACCGCCACCGAGGGCTGGTACCGGGCTGTCGTCCACGAGGTGGGCGACAGCGTGCAGAGCATCACCCTCACCGAGCGCGGCGACACGGTCACCGAGAACGTGCTCATGGCGGCGGCTCTGTACCCCGGCGAGACGGTCATCCGCAACGCGTCGCCGAACTACATGGTGCAAGACGTCTGTTACTTCCTGCAGCAGCTGGGTGTCGGCATCGACGGCATCGGCACGACGACGCTGCGGGTGAAGGGCCTCGCCAAGATCGACGCCGACGTCGAGGTCTTCCCGTCGGAGGATCCGATCGAGGCGATGAGCCTCATCACCGCGGCGATCGTGACGAACTCCGAGCTGACGATCGAGCGGTGCCCGGTGGAGTTCCTCGAGATCGAGATGGCCATTCTGGAGCAGATGGGTCTCGACTACACGATGACCGACGAGTACCCGGCGAGCAACGGGTTCACCCGGCTGGTCGACATCACCGTGCGGCCGAGTCGGCTGCGGGCCGCGGCCGACAAGATCCACCCGATGCCGTTCCCCGGCCTCAATATCGACAACCTGCCGTTCTTCGCCGTGATCGCCGCGGCGGCCGAGGGGCGCACGCTCATCCACGACTGGGTGTATGAGAACCGGGCCATCCACCTGCTCGACCTCGCCAAGCTCGGCGCGACCGTGCAGCTGCTCGACCCGCACCGGCTGCAGGTGCAGGGGCCGACGCGCTGGCGCCCGCAAGAGCTCGTCTCCCCGCCGGCCCTGCGCCCGGCGGTGTGCCTGCTGCTCGCGACGCTGGCCGCCAGCGGCACGAGCGTGCTGCGCGACGTGTACGTCATCAACCGCGGCTACGAAGACCTGCCGAACCGCCTCAACGCGCTGGGCGCCGACATCGAGGTCTTCCGCGACTGACCCCAGGCCCCAACAGAGCGCGAGAAGCTTGGCGCTCGTGGGCCCCGCTCCTGGTCGGACCGTGACCCCGAGCCGCCA
>CALMAD010000011.1 GCA_937859105.1 uncultured Propionibacteriaceae bacterium | reverse complement strand
TGGCCCCACTGGTCGGCGTCGAGGTCGTAGCCGGTCGGGTTGTGGCAGCAGGCGTGCAGCACGACGATCGTGCCGGGCGTGGCCGCCTGCAGATCGGCGAGCATGCCCCCGACGTCGATCCCGCGTGCCTCGGCGTCGTAGTAGCGGTACTTCGCCACGTTGAAGCCGGCGCGCGTGAATAGCGCCTGGTGGTTCTCCCAGCTCGGGTCAGAGACGAGCACCTGCGCGTCGGGGGTGAGCGTGTGCAGGAAGTCGGCGCCGATCTTCAGCGCGCCCGTGCCACCGATCGCCTGCGCCGTGATGACCCTCCCGGACGTCACCGCCTCGCTGCCCTCGCCGAAGACGAGGAACTTCACGTCGTCGTCGTACAGCGCGAGGCCGTGGATCGGGAGGTAGCCGCGAGGCTTGGGATCCTCACTCAGTCGCTGTTCCGCCAATCGGACGCAACCCAGCAGCGGAAGCTTGCCGTTCTCGTCCTGGTACACCCCGACGCCGAGGTTGACCTTCTGAGGGTTCTTGTCGGCAACGAAAGCCTCAGTCAAACCAAGAATGGGGTCGGCCGGAGCGGCCTGGACGGCAGTGAAGACGGACATCGGAGCACCTTTCGTCGAGCCCTCAGAGAGTATCCGCATTCACCATCGCCTGCGGACCTGTAACCCAAGCGGAACACCGGCGGCTGTCGGCGGGTGAGACCACCCCGGTAGATTGCGCGGTTGTGACGATCCGAGTAGCGCTGGAGCACCGCACCACATACACGTTCGACGAGCCGGTGAAGGTCTTCCCGCACACCGTCCGGCTGCGTCCCGCACCCCATTCGCGGACGCCGATCCCCTCCTATTCGCTGACGGTCAGCCCCCGCGACCACTTCATCAACTGGCAGCAGGATCCGTTCGGCAACTACCTCGCCCGGCTCGTCTTCCCCGATCCGGTGAAGGAGCTCGACATCACCGTCGACCTCGTCGCCGACATGACGGTGATCAACCCGTTCGACTTTTTCGTCGAGGAGTACGCGGAGAACTACCCGTTCACCTACCCCGACACTCTGGCCCACGACCTGGCGCCCTACCTCGACACGGTCGAGTCGGCGCTCGTGGAAGGCTGGATCGAGCGCAACGTGTCCGTCCCCGAGGAGGGCATGCGCATCGTCGATTTCCTCGTGGCGCTCAACGCCGCGGTGAACCGCGATGTCGCGTACACCGTGCGGATGGAGGCGGGCGTCCAGACGCCCGACGTGACGCTCGAGCGCGCGATCGGCTCCTGCCGCGACTCGGCGTGGCTGCTGGTCGCCGTCCTGCGCAAGCTGGGGCTCGCCGCCCGGTTCGTCTCCGGCTACCTGGTGCAGTTGTCGTCCGACGTCGAGTCGCTGGACGGGCCGTCGGGGCCCGAGCAGGACTTCACGGATCTGCACGCCTGGGCCGAGGTCTACATCCCCGGCGCTGGCTGGATCGGGCTGGACGCCACGTCCGGCCTCTTCGCCGGCGAGGGTCACATCCCGCTCTCCGCGACGCCCGAGCCGGCGTCCGCCGCGCCCATCACGGGCGCGACCGCGCCCGTGGGCGTCCAGATGTCGTTCTCGAACCAGGTGCGTCGCGTCCACGAGGATCCGCGGGTCACCCTGCCTTACACCGACGAGCAGTGGGACGCCGCGAACGCGCTCGGCGATCACGTCGACGAGCTGCTGGCAGCGGGGGACGTCCGGCTGACGATGGGCGGCGAGCCCACCTTCGTGTCGTCCGACGACACGTCGACACCGCAGTGGGAGGGCGCGGCCGACGGGCCCGACAAGCGCAAGCTCGCCCGCGTCCTGGCGCGGCGCCTCACCGAGCGCTGGGCGCCCGGCGGCGTGGTGCACCACGGTCAGGGCAAGTGGTACCCCGGGGAGCCGCTCCCCCGCTGGCAGATCGCGATCACCTGGCGCAAGGACGGCGTCCCGATCTGGGGCGAGCCCGATCTGTCGGGCCACCCGTGGGACGATCCGGTGGTCGCCCCGGGCTCCGAGGAGGCCCAACTCGCCGCGCGCGATCTGGCGCTCTACATCGGGGCGAAGCTCGGCGTCCCGGCGTCCTTCATTCAGCCCGCCTACGAGGACGCGCTCAACGACGCGCTCAACGAGGCCCGCTCGCCCGAGGGCGACGCCCGTCCGACGGTGGACGCGGAGCCCTCCGAAGACACGCCCGAGCGCCGCAAGCAGCTCGTCGACGCGTTCGACGAGTCGTCGCGGACCGCCCCGGTCGGCTGGGTCGTCCCGATCTTCCGCACCGAGGACGAAGAGCACTGGGGCACCACGCAGTGGCGGACGCGGCGCAAGTACCTGTTCCTCACCCCGGGCGACTCGCCGATGGGGCTGCGCCTCCCGCTGTCGTCGCTGGCGTTCGCCGAGCCCCCCTATGAGCCGGAACGCTCGCCGTACGAGTTGCTCGCCCCGCTGCCCGAGCTGCCCGAGTCCCCCACGGGGCCCGCCACGGTGCTCGACATCGAGGACGCCCCGCGGCACGCCCTGTGCGTCGAGGAGCGCGAGGGGCACCTCTACATCTTCCTGCCTCCGCTCACCCACCTCGAGGACGCGCTGGCGCTCGTCGCGGCCGTCGAGGAGGCGGCGTCCATCGTGGAGCTGCCGGTGATCCTCGAGGGCTACCCGCTGCCGTTCGATCTGCGCACCAAGACGCTGTCGGTGACGCCCGATCCGGGCGTCATCGAGGTCAACACGCAGCCGACGTCGTCGTGGCAGGAGCAGCGCAACCTGACCCTCTCGCTGTACGAGGACGCCCGGCAGTCGCGCCTCGGCACGGAAAAGTTCGACATCGACGGCACGCACACAGGCACCGGCGGCGGCAACCACTTCACGCTCGGCGGTGCGACGCCGGAAGACTCGCCGATGCTGCGGCGTCCCGACCTGCTGCGCTCGCTCATCACGTACTGGCAGCATCATCCGGCGTTGTCGTACGTGTTCTCGGGCCGGTTCATCGGCCCGACGTCGCAGGCGCCGCGCATCGACGAAGGCCGATTCGAGACGCTGTACGAGCTCGAGATCGCGTTCAGCGAACTCGAGCGGCTCGGCGACGACGTGCGCCCCTGGCAGGTCGATCGCCTGCTGCGTCACCTGCTGACCGACCTCACGGGCAACACCCACCGCGCGGAGTTCTGCATCGACAAGCTGTACTCCCCCGACTCCCAGCGCGGACGCCTCGGCCTGCTGGAGATGCGCGGGTTCGAGATGCCGCCCCACGCGCAGATGGCCCTCGTGCAGGCGCTCCTGGTCCGGACGCTTGTCGCCCGGTTCTGGGACGAGCCGTACGCCCACGACCTGGTGCGCTGGGGGACGCGGCTGCACGACCGCTTCCTGCTGCCCGAGTTCGCGGCCGAGGATCTGGAGGACGTGGTGGCCGACGCCAACCGCTTCCTGGAGAAGTCGGGCGACCTCCGCTTCGACGACGCGTGGCTCGCGCCGTTCCTGGAGTTCCGGTTCCCCCGCCTCGGTGAGGTGAACATCGACGGCGTCGACATCGAGCTCCGGCAGGCGGCCGAGCCGTGGCACGTGCTGGGCGAGGAGGCGACCTCGTCGGGCACGGCGCGGTACGTCGATTCGTCGGTCGAGCGCGTCCAGGTGCTCGCTCGGGGTCTGATCGAGGGGCGGCACCGCATCACGTGCAACGGCGTCCCGCTGCCGATGCGGCAGTGCCGGCCCGACTTCCAGGTGGCGGGCGTCCGGTACCGCGCCTGGGCGCCGCCGTCGTCGCTGCACCCGACGATGGGCGTCCACAGCCCGCTCACCTTCGACCTGGTCGACACCTGGAACGGTTTGTCGCTCGGCGGCTTCACCTACCACGTCGTCCACCCGGGCGGCCGCAGCTACGACACCTACCCGGTGAACGCCGTGGAGGCGGAGTCGCGGCGGTCGTCCCGCTTCCAGCCGATCGGCATGACCGGCGGAACGATCGACACGACGGGGTGGGCCGACCCCGCCTCGGTGATCGCCAACGACCCCAACGAGTACCCGTACACCCTTGATCTGCGGCGTTTCACGCCTGGGTCGGTTGTGGAACGGCACCAGTGAGGTCGTAGGCTCGAATCCATGACCGCTGCCGAAAGCGAACTCCTCGATGAGTTCGTCGACGACTACCGCGCGCTCACCGAGTCCTCGGGCGGTGTCGACGAGTTCGTGACCCCCGAGGGTGTCCGCCCCGGTAGTGAGCCACTGGCCGACGCCCTCCGCGCCGGTGGGTTGACGCGCCTGCTCACCGCGCTGCGCGACGTCGAGCGCTTCACCGACGACGACGGCATCACCTACGGCAGCCACGGCCCCGACGAGCCGGGCGACCCGTGGCTCATCGACCCGCTGCCGGTGATGCTCACCGGCGAGGAGTGGGCGCGCATGGAGGCCGGGCTGGCCCAGCGCGCCGTGCTGCTGCACCAGGTCTTCGACGACCTGTACGGGCCGCGGCGGCTGATCCACGACGGCATCCTGCCCGCGTCGTTGGTGCTCGGGCACGAGGGCTTCATCCGGCCCGCGCACGGCATCCGGCCCGAGTGGCGGCGGCTCGTGCAGACCGCCACCGACCTGGCCCGCGACCGCGACGGCAACTGGGTGGTTCTCTCCGACCGCACCCAGGCCCCGTCGGGGGCCGGCTACGCCATGGCGACGCGACGCATCGTCACGAAGGCGCTCCCCCGGCTGCACCGGGCGACCGACCTGGCGAGGCTGCGTCCGTTCTTCGACACCGTCACGGCGGCGACCCACGCCGCAGCGCCGTGGAAGGACGACACACCGCACGTCGTCGTCCTGACGCCCGGCTCGAACTGCGAAACGGCCTACGACCAGGCGTTCTCGGCGTCCCTGCTCGGCTTCCCCCTGGTGGAGGCCGACGACCTCGTCATGCGCGAAGGCCGCGTATGGCTACGCACGCGCGACCGCTTCGACCAGGTCGACGTGATCCTCCGCCGGGTCGACGAGCTGTTCGCCGACCCGCTCGATCTGCGCGGCGATTCCCAGCTCGGTCTGCCGGGGCTGGTCGAAGCGAATCGCAACGGGCACGTCGCCCTCGCGAACCCGATCGGCTCGGGGCTGCTGGAGAACCCGGCGCTGCACGCCTACATGCCGCAGCTCTCGCACGCGCTCCTCGGTGAGGACCCGCTGCTGCCCTCCGCGCAGACGTGGTGGTGTGGCGACGATGCCTCCCGCAGCTACGTGCTGGCGAACCTGGACTCCCTGGTCATCAAGCCGATCTCGCGCGGGGTCGGGCAGGCCGTCGCCGGGTGGAGCCTCGACCGGGCGACCCTCGACGAGTACCGCCGCCGCATCGAGGCCGAGCCGTGGGCGTGGGTCGGGCAGCACGCGGTCCAGACGTCGACGGCCCCGACCGTGACCCGCCACGGGTTGGAGGCCCGCCCGTTCGTGCTGCGCACGTTCGGCGTCCACCACCGCGGCAATTACGAGGTCCTGCCGGGCGGCCTGGGCCGCGTGTCGGACGGCCGGGAGGACTTCCCGGTCACGATGTTCCACGGCGCGATCGCCAAGGACGTCTGGATCCTCTCCTCCACCGACCCGGCGAACCGGCCCTGGCTGACGTTGCCGACCGCCGACGAGCGTACGAGCGTCGCCCCGCGCGGCGGCCACGACCCGGCCCTCACCCCGCGCGTCGCCGACAACCTGTTCTGGTTCGGCCGCTACTGCGAACGCACCGAGTCGACCACGCGTCTGCTGATGGTCGCCGACGATCTGGCCGAGGACCACGGCTCCCGGGCCGGGACGCCGGGCGAGCGGGCGATGCAGGGCGTCTTCTCGGCCCTGGACGCCCTCACGCTCGTCGGCCCGCGCCTCCCCGACGAGTCCGCGGTCGAGTACCTGCGCAACGCCGTCCTCGATCCCGACCGGCGCGGAACGATCGCGACGTGCTCGCGCCGCCTGGTCCACGCGGCCCAGCAGGTGCGCGAGATCGTGTCGGGCGACACCTGGGCGGTGCTGGCGTCCCTGGAGCGGGTGATCGAAGACATCCCGCCCGACGAAGACCAGTTGCAGCCCCGCCTCGAACGCGTCCTCGAGCGGCTGCTGGCGCTCGCCGGCATCGCCGCGCACGGCATGGTGCGCGACGCGACGTGGGCGTTCGTGAACGTCGGCGTCCGACTTGAGCGGGCGCAGTCCACGACCAACCTGCTGCGCATCGCGTTGGCCGCCGACCTGGCACCCAACGTGGAGAGCCTCATCACTGAGGCGGTCCTGCGCGTCGGCGACTCGACCCTCACCCACCGTCGGCGCACGGCGATGGGCACGGGGCCGTCCGACCAGGTGGAGTCGACGCTCGACCTGCTGCTCGCCGACCGCCAGAACCCGCGGTCGGTGGGCTACCAGCTCGACCGGCTCGTCGAAGGCTTCGCGCTCATCGGCGATCCGGCGCTGGTCACCCAGGCGGCCCTGGTCAACCAGCGCCTGAGCGAGCTTGATCTCGCCGAGCTCACCGAAGACCGGGCGGCACTCGGCATGGCCCTCTCCGGCGTCCGCGACGAGCTCTTCCAGCTCAACGACGCCATTCAGTCCGCCCACTTCGTCCGGCAGCCGTCGCGGCAGCAGGCCCCGGGCACGCAGTGGTCCAACCCCTGGCAGGTGGCGTGATGACCCAACGAGACGCGATGACAGACGACAACTCCGCGGGCTCGCAGTCCCAGTCGCAGAGCCAGTCCCAGACGCAGGCTCCGAAGCCGCAGTCGCCGCCCGACCACTACGCGCCCCGGGCCTACGAGGTGCGCCACCGGACGACGTACACCTACGACCTCCCCTGCGAGGCCGCCTACGAGCGGGGCATGATGAGCCCGCGCGAGACGCCGTCGCAGACGCTGCGGTCGGCGTCCCTCAGCGTGACGCCCGAGCCGGACGCCTTCACCGAGCACCGCGACCACTTCGGCAACAACTCGGCCTACATCGAGGTGCGGACGCCGCACACCAAGCTCGAGCTGCTGAAGCGGTCGATCGTCGACGTGGCGTGGCCGCGTCCCGACCTCGATGAGCTCAATCAGTGGACCGTGGCCGACGCCATCCGGCTCGCCCGCACCGAGGCCGACCCGGTGGAGGCCGCCGACTTCCTGCTGCCGTCGCCGCTCGTCGAGGTGACCGACAAGGTCCACGAGTACGCGCTCTCGATGCTGCCGCCCAACCGCCCGTTCGGCGAGGCGGTCCTGGGCCTCACGATGGGCATCTACGACGACTTCAAGTACGACCAGAAGGCCACGACCGTCCGGACGACGCTCGACGAGCTGCTCGACATCCGCGGCGGCGTCTGCCAGGACTTCGCGCAGCTCGCCATCGGCTGCCTGCGCAGCCTCGGCCTCCCGGCGCGCTACGTGTCGGGCTACGTGGAGACATACGCCCCGCCCGGGCAGGTGAAGCTCGAGGGTTCGGACGCCTCGCACGCCTGGGCGGCCGTCTGGACGCCTGCCGGCCGCTGGGTCGACCTCGACCCGACCAACAACCACCTCGTCGACAGCCGTTACGTGGTCACGGCGTGGGGCCGCGACTTCCGCGACGTCTCGCCGCTACGCGGCGTGATCTACACCGAGGCGAAGAAGTCCAGCCTGAAGGTCGGCGTCGACGTCATCCCGCTCGGGCTCGTGGAGCCGGTCAACACCTGACGCCGTTGGTTCTGCTTCCATAACGGAAGCAGAACGGACTCAGGCCAGCAGGTTCTGGTAGTCGGGGTGCCGGTCGATCCACTTGGCGACGTACGGGCAGGCCGGGTCCACCTTCAGCCCCTGCGACCGGACGTCGTCGAGCGCGAACTGCACCAACTCGCCGGCGAGCCCGCGGCCGCCGAACGCCGGGTCGACCTCGGTGTGGGGCATGGTCACGACGTCGCCGTCGACGCGGTAGATCGCGTGGCCCACCGTCTGCCCGTGGGTCTCGATCTCGTAGCGGTCCTGCTTCTTCGTCACATTCGCCATGCGAAGGCAACCAGCGATCGTCTCCCCCTATTCCGCTCCCGCGTCCGGTCGGAGCCTTTTCAACTAGGCTCCCGCCATGACCATCACCCGTCGGCACCTCTTGGCCCTCTCCGGGGGCATCGCCGCCACCGCAGCGCTCTCGGCCTGCGGCACCAACACCGGACGCACGTCCGCCTCCCCCACCGCCACGGGCGGCGGGGCGTCCGCGAAGCCGAACCTCTCGCAGTGGTACCACGCCTACGGAGAGGACGGCGTGCAGGACGCCGTGAAGACCTGGGCGTCCGAGTTCGACGGCGCGAACGTGAGCGTGAACTGGGTGGCGTCCGACTACGAGAAAGGCGTATCGACGGCCCTGTTGACCGACAACGCGCCCGACATCTTCGAGTACGCCAACGGCCCGACGCTCGACATGATCAAGGCCGGCCAGGCCGCCGACCTCACCGACGTGGTCGGCGACGCGAAAGACTCGTTCACCCCGCGCGTCATGGAGCGCCTCACCTACCAGGGCAAGATCTGGGCGGTGCCGCAGACGGTCGACATGCAACTGCTGTACTACCGGCCGTCGCTCCTCGCGAAGGCGCGGCTCCAGCCCCCCACGACGCTGGACGCCCTCGTCGCGGCCGCCAAGGCCCAGAAGACGAACGACATGGGCGGGTTCTTCGCCGGCAACGACGGCGGGCTCGGCGTCCTCGGCAGCCTGCTGATCTGGGGAGCGGGCCTGGAGCAGATCTCGGCCGACAAGAAGTCGGCCGGGTTCAACGACGCGCGGCTCTACGCCGCGGTCGGCACGTTCAAGTCGTTCTTCGACTCGGGGGCGCTGCTGAAGGGCGCCTCCACCGACTGGTCGGACGCCACCCCCTTCATCAACGGCGAGACCGCGATGCAGTGGGGTGGGCTGTGGGACCTGCCCAAGGTCAAGCAGGCGTTCGGCGACGACGTCGGCGTCCTGCCGTTCCCGTCGACCGGCAATGGCGGGCGTCCGGCGGTGCCGTTCGGCGCGTTCAGCTCCGTGGTGAACGCGCACGGCAAGAACGTGGAGACGGCCAAGCAGTTCGTCCAGTGGCTGTGGGTCGACTCCGAAGACAAGCAGGTCCAGTTCTCGAACGCGTTCGGCTGCCACATTCCGGCCAAGCCGAAGCTGTTCAGCGAGGCCGACAAGGTTGCGTCCGGTCAGGGGGCCCAGGCCGCGAAATTCGTCTCCGACCACGGCTTCGTCGACGATCTCTTCTGGACGCCGGCGGCGTCCCAGGCCTATTCGACGGCCCTGTCGAACGTCGTGAAGTCCGGGCGCGACGCCCGGACGGAGTTCACCGCAGCCGCCGACAAGGTCGCCGCCGAGCTCAAGCGCGTCAACGGCTAGGCGACCATGACGGCTCCCGTCGAGGTGCACGCCCGCCGGCGGGCACCGGCGACGAACGCCCACAGCCGGCGCCGCTGGTTCTGGGTGTTCGTCACGCCGTTCCTCGCGGGGCTGGTCGTCTTCGTCTACGTGCCGATCGGGTGGAGCGCCTACCTATCGCTGTTCAACGCGCGCAACACCGTCACCCCGACCGACTTCGTCGGCCTCGGCAACTACGCCTATCTGCTCTCGGACCGGCTGTTCCTCGACAGCATGGCGACGTTCGTCGTCTTCGCGCTCATCATCGTGCCCCTGACCTTCGCCTGCTCGCTCGGCCTCGCCTTGCTGCTGCGCCGGATCGGCGTCCTGCAGGCGTTCTTCCGGTCGGCGTTCTTCATCCCGACCGCGTGCAGCTACGTCATCGCGGCGCTGGTGTGGCGGATGTCGTTCTTCAACGGCGCCCGCTTCGGCCTCGCGAACACGATGCTGCGGTCGGTGGGCCTGGATCCGGTGAACTGGCTCGGCGGCGAGAACCACTGGTACTGGTTCGTGCTCGTCACGCTGCGGCTGTGGCTGCAGGTGGGCTTCTACATGATCCTGTTCATCGCGGGGCTGAACGCCATCGATCCGCAGGTCTACGAGGCGGCGTCCCTCGACGGGGCGACGGGGTTCGGGGTGTTCCGCCACATCACGTTTCCCCTGCTCAGGCCCACGTCGGTGGCGGTGGCGACCCTGCTGCTCATCAACGCCTTCCAGGCGTTCGACGAGTTCTACAACACCCTGAACACCGTCCGCGGGTACCCGCCGTACGCGCGGCCGCCGCTGGTGTACCTGTACCTGATCAGCTTCGGGGACGGCAGCCAGGACCTGGGCATCGGCAGCGCCGGAACGCTGATCCTGACCGTCGTCATCCTCGCGTTCAGCCTGGCGCAGAACCGGCTGCTGTCGATCGGGGCCGACCGATGAGGACGCCTCCGGCCGTCCGCGTCGCGGCGTACGTCGCGGCGTCCGTCCTGGCCGTCCTGTTCCTGCTGCCGTTCTACGTGATCGTCCGGAACGCGTTCTCGACGCAGACCTGGATCACCGCGCCGCAGTGGCACTGGCTGCCGAACGCGCTCGACGGACGCACGCTGGCGGGCGTCCTGGGGAACGCGAACCTGGGCATCACCCAGTCGCTGCTGAACTCGGCGGTGGTGGCCGTCGCGCAGACCGCCGCGACGGTCGTCGTGTCGCTCATGGCCGGCTACGCGCTGGCCCGGACGTCCACGCGGGCCGCCCGCGTCATCCTTGGTCTGACGGTCTTCACGCTCATGGTTCCGACGGCGGTGACCTTCGTCCCGATGTTCGTGATGGCGTCCTCGCTGGGCTGGATCTCGACCTACCGGGGCCTGATCATCCCGGCGGTCTTCTCGGCGTTCGCGACGTACCTGTTCCGGCAAGGGTTCTTGGACTTCCCGGTCGAGCTGGAGGAGTCCGCCTACCTCGACGGGGCCAACGCGTGGACGACGCTGTGGCGGATCGTCGTCCCGAACAGCCTGGGCATGGTCGCCGCCGTCGGCACCATCACGTTCATCGGCGCCTGGAACGCCTTCCTGTGGCCGCTGCTCATCGCGCAGGACCCCGGCATGCGCACCGTCCAGGTCACCCTGAGCCAGTTCATGACCAGCCAGGGCGTCCGCTACCCGGAGATCTTTACCGGGGCGCTGGTCGCGATCGTCCCGGCGCTCGTCGTGTTCTTGTTCCTGCAGCGGTGGCTCGTGCAGGGCGTCACGCGATCCGGCCTGAAGTAGAGCCCAAAGTCGGACGCCGATTGTCAGACCCGTCGGGTAGGCATGGACCCATGACCCAGCCCCCAGCGCCCGGCCAGGCGCCCACCATCGAGGTGACGGATTTCCGCATGGCCTTCGGCGAGAAGGTCGTCGTCGACGACCTGACGTTCGAGGTCCGCCCCGGCGAGACGTTCGGCCTGCTCGGCTCGAACGGGTCGGGCAAGACCACCACCATCCGGGCGCTGCTCGGCATCTACCGGCCGACGGCCGGGCGGCTGCTGGTGCGCGGGCGTCCGTACGACCCCGCGACGTGCCGCGGCCTCGGCTACCTGCCCGAAGAGCGCGGGCTCTACCGCAAAGAGAAGGTGCTCGACGTCATGACGTACTTCGGCCAGCTCAAGGGCATGCCGCGGGCCGAGGCGTCCCAGTGGTCGCTGTACTACCTCGACCGCGTCGGCCTCGCCGACAAGGCCAAACAGCGCATCGAGCGGCTGTCGGGCGGCGAGCAGCAGAAGGTGCAGTTGGGCGTCACGGTGATGGACAACCCCGACCTGCTGATTCTCGACGAGCCGACGAAGGGCTTCGACCCGGTGAACCGGCGGCTGCTGATGGACGTGATCGAGGCCCACCGGGCCGGCGGCGCGACCGTCGTCATCATCACGCACCAGATGGAGGAGGTCGAACGGCTCTGCGACCGCGTCCTGCTGCTGAAGGACGGGCGGGCCGAGGCCTACGGCACCGTCCCCGAGGTGCAGGACGCCTACGGCGGCCGCACGATCCGGCTCGGCTTCGCGGGCGTCCTGCCCGAGGGCCCGTTCCGGGTGATCCGGCATGAGACGAACTACGCCGAACTCGAGGAGGACTCCTCGGCCGACCCCCAGGCCGTGCTGCGGCTGCTGCTGGACGCCGGGGTGGTCGTCCGGTCGTTCGACGCCTCCCGGCTGTCGATGGACGAGGTGTTCCTCCGCGTCTACGGCCACTCCTCCGACAAGGAGCTGTGACATGCACAACTTCACGAAGGTCATCGCGTTCGAGGTCCGGCGGACCCTGACGCGCCCCGCGTTCTGGGTGGCCACGCTGGCCGTCCCGCTGTTCATCGGCGTCCTGTCGGGCCTGATGACGCTGAGCACGAGCCAGGTCGCCTCCGGGTCCGGCGGCGGCACAGCCACGCGGTTCACCTACACGGACGCCTCCGGCCTCGTCTCGCCGTCCATCGCCGCCGAGCTCGGCGGCAGCCCCACCTCGGACGCCGCGGCCGCGCGGGCGGACGTCGTCGCCGGCCGCGCCGACCTACACATCGACTACCCGCGCGATCCGGCGTCCGAACCCGTCGCGCTGACGGCCCGCGACCGGGGCCTCACCGGCGGCGACGGCGATGCCGCGCTGGCCCGCCGGGTGTTGCAGAGCTCGGCGGCGTCCGCCGTGGGGGATCCGCGGCTCGCCGACGTGCTGAGGGGCCCGATCGTCACCGAGGTGCGCTCGTACGCCGACGGCCGGGAGGCGCCCGGCATCGGCTCCGCGATCCTGCCGGGCCTGTTCGCGGTCTTCTTCTACCTGGCCATCATGATGCTGGGCAGCCAGATGCTGAACATCACGGTGGAGGAGAAGGAGAACCGGGTCACCGAGATGATCCTCACCACGATCCGGCCGCTGACGCTCATCGTGGGCAAGATCGCCGCGCTGCTGGTCGTCGGCCTGGTGCAGGCGGCCGTCCTGACCGTGCCGATCGTGGTGGCCCTGGCCGTGCTCTCCGGCGGGGCGAGCGCGGGGTCCGTGCCGACGCTGAACGGGTCGCCGCTCGTCGTCGACCCCGCGCGCATCGGTGTCGCGTTCGCGCTGGCGATCCTGGGGTTCGCGATGTTCACCGGGCTGCTCGTCGCGATCGGCTCGATCATGCCGAACGCGAAGGAGGCGAGCGGCGCGTTCGGCCTGGTCATCGTCGTGTTGTTCCTCCCCCTGTACGCATTCGGCGTCCTGGTGTCCGACCCCCACGGGCCGGCCTCCCAGGCGCTCACCTTCTTCCCGCTGACCGCGCCGGTCGCCGCGCTCGTCCGCAACGCGGGCGGGCTGCTGGGCCCGGCGGAGGCCGCCGGGGCGATCGCGTCGATCTCGGTGGCCGCCGTCGTGTTCATGATGCTCGGCGTCCACCTGTTCCGCACCGGGTCGCTGAGCTACGACCAGCGGCTCCGGCTACGGGGCCTGTTCCGGCGGTCGCGCCGCGGGCGTCCGGTGCCGGCGGGTTCGTATACTCCCCCGACCGGCTGAGCGCAGATCTTCTCTCCCTCCGAGATTGTGCCGGAGATCTTCTGGCCGTATCGCGACAGACGTAGTATTTGTATTGTCTAGACCCCACGAGAGGAGTGATCATGACCACCAACCCGATGTCCGCGACCACGCGGAAGGCGATCGATCAGGTGGAACAGTACGGCGCCCACAACTACGCGCCGCTTCCGGTCGTGATCGCTCGGGCCGAGGGCGCTCGCGTCACCGACGTGGACGGCCGCACCTACATCGACTGCCTGGCCGCCTACTCGGCCGTGAACTTCGGGCACTCCAACCCGCGGCTGCTCGCGGCGGCCCGGCGGCAGCTCGATCGGGTGACCCTCACGTCGCGGGCGTTCTACTCCGAGCCGTTCGGGCCGTTCGTCGAGTCGCTCGCCGAGCTGTGCGGCAAGCAGATGGTGCTCCCCATGAACTCGGGCGTCGAGGCGGTCGAGGCCGGCATCAAGACCGCCCGCAAGTGGGGCTACGAGGTGAAGGGGGTGGCCGACGACGCGGCGAACATCGTCGTCATGGAGGGCAACTTCCACGGGCGCACGGTCACCGTCGTGTCGTTCAGCAACGACGAGGAGGCGCGGCGCAGCTATCAGCCGTTCACCTCGGGGTTCTACGACGTCCCGTTCGGCGATGTCGCGGCCCTGGAGGCCGCCATCGACGAGAACACCGTCGCCGTGCTGCTCGAACCCATCCAGGGCGAGGGCGGCGTCATCATCCCCCCCGAGGGCTATCTGCGGGCGGTCCGCGAGGTGTGCGATCGCCACGGCGTCCTGATGATGGCCGACGAGATCCAGTCGGGCCTCGGCCGCGCCGGGGAGACGTTCGCGTGCGACCGCGAGGGCGTCGTCCCCGACCTATACCTGCTCGGCAAGGCGCTCGGCGGCGGCATCATGCCGGTCTCGGCCGTCGTGGCGGACGCCGACGTGCTCGGCGTCTTCAAGCCCGGTCAGCACGGGTCGACGTTCGGCGGCAACCCGCTCGCGTGCGCGATCGGCAGCGAGGTCGTCGACATCCTCAGCACCGGGGAGCCGCAGCAGGCGTCCCGGGAGTTGGGCGAGCGCCTGCTGGCGGGCCTGCGGCCCCTCGTGGGTCGCGGCCTGCTCACCGAGATCCGCGGCGCGGGTCTGTGGCTGGGCCTCGACGTGGCCCCGCACCTCGGCACCGCCCGCGACCTCTGCTACCGCCTCATGGCCAAGGGCGTCCTGGCCAAAGACACGCACGGGCGCACGATCCGCTTCGCTCCCCCGCTGGTGATCTCCGCCGACGACGTGGACGCCGTGATCGACGCGACCACCCAGGCGCTCGAGGAAGCCGAGCGCAACAAGACCGCGCAGGCGTCGAACGAACGCGAGCAGCGTCTCGCTGCCGAGGCTACGGCAAGCGCCGCAGTGCAGGACGCCGCCGCCGAGCGCGCACACCGCGCCGCCGCCGAAGC
>CALMAD010000010.1 GCA_937859105.1 uncultured Propionibacteriaceae bacterium | reverse complement strand
CCGGACGCCCGCTCAGGCGTCCTCCATCGTGCCGGCCAGGTAGTCGGCATAGGCCGGCAGGTCGAGCTGGCCCGACCCGGAGACGCCGATGAGGATGACCTCGTCGCTGCCCGTCTCCTTGGCCTTCTCCGCCTGGCGCAGCGCGCCGGCGATCGCGTGGTTCGATTCGGACGCCGGGACGATGCCCTCGGTGCGGCTGAACAGGACGCCGGCGCGGAACGCCTCCACCTGGCCGAGCGCCACCGCCGAGATGAGCCCCTCGTGGTAGGCGTGCGACACGAGCGGGGCCATGCCGTGGTAGCGCAGGCCGCCCGCGTGCACGGGGGACGGCACGAAGTCGGCCCCGAGCGTGTACATCTTCAGCAGCGGCGTCATGCCGGAGACGTCGCCGTGGTCGTAGCGGTACTCGCCCTGGGTGAGCGACGGTGCCGCGGCCGGCTCGCACGCGGTGACCTGCACCCCGGCGCCGTTCACGATGTTCTCCCGCAGGAACGGGAAGCAGATCCCCGCCAGGTTCGACCCGCCGCCCGCGCAGGCGAACAGGTGGTCGGGCAGCCGCTCGCCGAAGGCGTCCAACTGCTTGAGGGCCTCCTGGCCGATGACGGTCTGGTGCAGCGCCACGTGGTTCAGCACCGAGCCGAGCGAGTAGGACGCCTCCGGGTCCTTCACCGCCTCCTCGATCGCCTCGGAGATCGCCATGCCGAGCGATCCGGGCGTGTCGGGGAAGCGCGCCTGCAGCGCGCGGCCCGCCTCGGTCGTGTCGGACGGCGACGGGGTCACGGACGCCCCGAACGTCTGCATCAGCATCCGCCGGTACGGCTTGCCCTCGTAGGTGCTGCGCACCTGGAACACGTCGCACTTCATGCCGAACGTCTCCGCCGCGAACGCGAGCGCGGAGCCCCACTGCCCGGCGCCGGTCTCGGTGGTGAGGCGGCGGCGTCCGGCCTGGGCGTTGTAGTAGGCCTGCGGGATGGCCGAGTTGGTCTTGTGCGACCCGACCGGCGAGGCGCCCTCGTACTTGTAGTAGATGCGCGCCGGCGTCCCGAGGGCCTTCTCGAGGCGGCGGGCCCGGTACAGCGGGGAGGGCCGCCACAGGCGGTACACCTCGCGGACGGCGTCCGGGATCTCGATCCAGCGCTCCGCGGACGCCTCCTGCTCGATCAGCCCCATCGGGAAGATCGCCGCGAGGTCGTCGGGCTGCAACGGCTCGCGCGTCGCCGGGTTCAGCGCCGGCGGGGGAGGCGTCGGGAAGTCGGCGACGATGTTGTACCAGTGCGTCGGGATGTCGGACTCGTCGAGAACAACTTTGGTCAGTTCAGTCACGCGCCCACAGTAGAGAACGCCGAGGCCGGACGCCGCTCGTATCGCCGGACGCGGCGTCAGAGCCAGTGCCGCCGCCGGAAGTACCAGGCGACGGCGGCCATGCCGACGAGCATGATCCCGATGACGACGAAGTAGCCGTTCTTCGTGTGCAGCTCGGGCATGTTGTCGAAGTTCATGCCGTAGATGGCGCCGAGCGTGGTCGGCACGGCCAGGATCGCGACGGCCGCGGAGATCTTGCGCATGTCCTGGTTGTCGGAGACCGACGTCCGGTTGAGCGCGGCCTGCAGGATCGTGCCGAGCACCTCGTCGAGCGACGCGACGCTTTCGCGGGTGGCCTGGAGGTGGTCGGCGAGCTCGCGGAAGTAGGCGTGGGCGTCCTCGGGGATGGCGGCGTACCGGCGCGTCTGGAGCGCCTGCAGCGGCGCCTGCAGGGGGAACACCCGTCGCTTGAACTCGATCAGCTCCCGCTTCAGCTGGTAGGGACGCTCGACCTCGTGCTCCCCGTCCTTGGCGAAGACGGCCGCCTCGATCTCCTCGACGTCCTCCTCCATCTCGGCGGCCGTCTGGGCGAAGTCGTCGATGACGAGATCGAGCACCCGGTAGAGGACGCGCCAGGGGCCCATCACCATCTCGTCGGGGTCGGTCTCGAAGTCGCGGCGCAGCAGCCGCATCGCGTGCCGCCCGCGCTTGCGCACGGTGATGATGTACCACGGCCCGAGGAACACCATGACCTCGCCGGTCGACACGATCTCGGACGTCTCGGTCAGCTTGTCGTGCTCGACGTAGTCGACGGTCGAGATGACCATGAAGAGGTTGTCGTCGAAGGACTCGAGCTTCGAGCGCTGGTGGCCCTCGACCACGTCCTCGCTGGCGAGCTCGTGCAGCTCGAACATCATCCCGACGGCGTCCATGAGCTGCTCGCTCGGGTCGCGCAGGCCGAGCCACACGTAGCCGGCGCCCGCGCGGGCGCTGTCGACGGCGTGGCGGAAGTCCGTCTCCGGCTGGACGCGGCCGTCGGCGTACCAATGCCAACTCACGCCCGGCGCGGTATCGGGGTCGAAGGCGGCGCGTCGCACCTCGGCGCGCTCCGGGCCGTCGGGACGCCTGGGGCCGCCGGGCCGCCCGTGAGCGTCGCCGCCGGGCGGCTCGGGGACGCCGGACTGGTCGGTCGAGGAGGCGGTCGTGCTCACGGGACGCATCCCCTCTCGATCAGGGCAGCAGCGCTGCCATCCAGGCTTCGACGTCGTCGGGCGTGCGGGGCAGCTTGTCCGACAGGATGCGGGCGTCGCCGTCGGTGATGAGGACATCGTCCTCAATGCGGACGCCGATGCCGCGCAACTCCTCCGGCACGAGCAGGTCGGTGGACTTGAAGTAGAGCCCCGGCTCCACCGTGATGACCATACCGGGCCGCAGGGTGCCCTGACGGTAGTACTCGTTGCGAGCCTGGGCGCAGTCGTGGACGTCCATCCCCAGGTGGTGCGACGTTCCGTGGACCATCCAGCGGCGATGCTGGCCGCCGCGCAGCGGGTCGAGGGACTCCTCGACGTCGACGGGCAGGATGCCCCAGTCGCGCAGGTACGTCGCGATCACGCGGATCGCCGCGTCGTGGACGTCGCTGAACGTCGCGCCCGCCCGGGCCGCGGCGATGCCGGCGCGCTGGGCGTCCAGGACGGCCTCGTAGACGCGTCGCTGCTCGGCCGTGAAGCGGCCGTCGACCGGCAGCGTCCGGGTGATGTCGGCGGTGTAGAGGGTGTCGTTCTCGATGCCGGCGTCGATGAGGACCAGGTCGCCGGGGTGCAGGTCGCCGTCGTTGCGGATCCAGTGCAGCGTGTTCGCGTGGTCCCCGGACGCCGCGATCGTGTCGTACCCGACCGCGTTGCCGCGGTGGCGGGCGTACAAGCCGAAGATGCCCTCGACCCAGCGCTCGCCGCGGCCGCGCTCGACGGCCGTCGGGAGCTGCCGGACGACCTCCTCGAACGCCTCCGCCGTGGCGTCGCAGGCGGACTGGAGCTCGTCGACCTCGAAGTCGTCCTTGATCAGGCGGAGCTCGGAGAGCATGGTCGCCAACTCCGCGTCCTCGCACGGGTCGAAGGTGACCTCGTTGGTGCGCCGCAGCTCGTCGAGCAGGCTGGTGAGGCGGTCGTCGACGTCGCGCACCACGCGGGTGGCGATCGCGCCCGCGTCGGTCGTCAGGGCGGCCGGCAGGTCGGTCAGCGGCCGGCACTCGATGCCGGTGATCGCGGCCATCTCCTCCAGCGACTCCCGCTGCCCGACCCACATCTCGCCGTAGCGGGCGTCCGCGTAGAACTCGGGGTCGGTGCGTGGCGCCCGCGGCTTGAAGTACAGGGCGGCGTCGTGGCCCTCGCCCTCGCGGGGCTCGAGCACGAGGACGGCGTCCGGCTCGCGGTCGGTGCCCAGGCCCGTCAGATGCGCGAACGCGGTGTGGGCCCGGTAGCGGAAGTCGGTGTCGTTGGACCGCGTCTTGAGCGGCCCCGCCGGCACGACGATCCGCTCGCCGGGGAACGCGGCGCTGACGCTGTCGCGCCGGTCGGCGGCGAACCGGGCGGCCGGAAGCTGCTCCGGTAGGTCGACGGGGTAGGGCGCCCAGTCCTCGGGGATGAACGCGACGAAGGCGTCCGAGAAGGGCATTTGGCGGTTCGGGATCTTCGGCTGTTTGGCCCTGTCGTCCATCGATAACCTGATTCCTGGACGCGGCGGCCCGCCAAGACGGCCCGCCGGATTCGTGCGATACCCGCTCACCCTACCGCGCTGCGGCTACGGGAAAAGAACGCGGTGGTCCCGCCCACCCCGAGGGGCGAAAGGGACCACCCCGACGCCGGTCAGCTGTTCCAGCGGATGACGGCCCACGACTCCTTCTCGCGGCCCATGATCGACACGCTCGCGACCTGCAGCGGGAAGCTCTGGCCGAAGATGATCGGGAAGTCGAGCCAGCACAGCGCCAGCACGCGGGACGCGTGGCCGTGGCCGAAGCAGATCGCTTTGTCGACTCCGGACGCCCGCACGCGCGCGACGATGCGCGTGAGGCGGGCGCGGACGTCGTCGGCGGACTCCCCGCCCGGGCACCCGTTGAACCAGATGCGCCAGCCGTGATGCTGCTGCCGGATCTGCTGGCTGGTGAGGCCCTCGTAGTCGCCGTAGTTCCACTCGGCGAGATCCTCGGTGATCTCGGGGTCGCTGAAGCCGGCGAGCTCGGCCGTGTGCAGCGCGCGGCGCCGCGGGCTGCTGAGGATGAGGCCGAATTCCG
>CALMAD010000009.1 GCA_937859105.1 uncultured Propionibacteriaceae bacterium | reverse complement strand
GCTTAAGTTAGTGTGTCGCAAGGAGTTCCCAAGCCCCGCCAACACCCCCATGTCCAGGCGTGACGGGCGGCGGGTCAGACCGGTGAAAGGGCGTGACGTGGGTCGCAGAGCACACCTAACCCCGCGGAAGGCAGCGGTCGCCGCGGCCGGCGGGTTGACGGCGCTGGTGCTGACAGGCTGCAGTCAGTCAACCGTGCAGCAGTGGGGCCGTGTCGGCCTCCCCGAGTCGGCGAGCGATCGCGCGCCGTTCATCGGGCACCTGTGGCAGGGGGCGTGGATCGCCTCGATGGTCATCGGCGTCCTGGTCTGGGGCCTGATCCTCTGGTGCATCTTCCGCTACCGCCGCAAGCATGCGGATGAGTTGCCGCGACAGTCGCGCTACAACATCCCGCTCGAGTTCATGTACACCCTGGTCCCGCTGATGATCATCGGCGTCCTGTTCTACTTCACGGTGATCGCGCAGGACGGGGTGACCCGCAAAGAGCATGCGCCTCAGCACACGGTGAACGTCATCGGGCAGAAGTGGTCGTGGACGTTCAACTACATGGAGGAGAGCAACCCGCAGGTCGGGGCGGTCGTCCACGAGGTCGGCACGCTGGAGAAGATCCCGACCCTGGTGCTCCCCGTGAACCAGTCGGTGCGGTTCAACCTGAACTCGGCCGACGTCATCCACTCGTTCTGGGTGCCCGACTTCTACTACAAGCTGGACGTCATCCCCGGCCGCACGAATAGCTTCGACGTGACCCCGACGAAGGAGGGCACGTTCCTCGGCAAGTGCGCCGAGCTGTGCGGCACCTACCACGCGGCGATGCTCTTCAACGTCCGCGTCGTGAGTGAGGCCGAGTACAACCAGTACCTCGCAGGCCTGCGCACCAACGGCCAGACCGGCGAGATCAAGCCCCCGTCGTTCCCGACGACCGGGCCGGTGCTGAAGGAGGAGCAGAACCGATGAGCACTGCTGCACGGGTCGAAGCCCCGGTCACCACCACCGCCCGTCGCAAGGCGAGCTACGGCGCGCTGGCGATGCGGTTCCTGACGACGACCGACCACAAGCTGATCGGCCAGATGTACCTGTGGACGGCCCTGGCCTTCTTCGGCTTCGGCGGCCTGCTGGCGCTGGCGATCCGTGCCGAACTGGCGTTCCCGGGCCTGCAGTACCTGCACTACGAGACGTTCAACCAGTTCTTCACGATGCACGGCACGATCATGCTGCTGATGTTCGCGACGCCGATGTTCTCGGCCTTCGCCAACGCGATCATGCCGATCCAGATCGGGGCGCCCGACGTGGCGTTCCCGCGCCTCAACGCGTTCGCCTACTGGCTGTTCCTGTTCGGCTCGCTGATGGCGTGCAGCGGCTTCCTCAGCCCCGACGGCGCGGCGTCCTTCGGCTGGTTCGCCTACGTGCCGCTGAGCGACGCCATCAACACGCCCGGCGTCGGCGGCGACCTGTGGCTGATGGGCCTGTACCTGCTCGGCCTGAGCTCCATCATGGGCGCGGTGAACTTCATCACGACGATCGTCACCATGCGCGTGCCCGGCATGACGATGTTCCGCATGCCGATCTTCACCTGGAACATCCTGGTGACCTCGATGATGATCCTCATCGCCTTCCCGGTGCTGGCCGCCGGCCTGATGGCGCTGGAGGCCGACCGACGGCTCGGCATGCACATCTTCGACGCCGCGACGGGCGGGCCGATCCTGTGGCAGCACCTGTTCTGGTTCTTCGGGCATCCCGAGGTGTACATCATCGCGCTGCCGTTCTTCGGCATCATCACCGAGATCCTGCCGGTGTTCAGCCGCAAGCCGGTCTTCGGCTACATCGGCCTCGTCGCCGCCACGCTGGCGATCGGCGCTCTCTCCATCGCGGTGTGGGCGCACCACATGTTCGTCACCGGCGCGGTGAACCTGCCGTTCTTCTCGTTCATGACGTTCACGATCGCCGTCCCGACCGGCGTGAAGTTCTTCAACTGGATCGGCACGATGTGGGGCGGGTCCATCCGGCTCGACACGCCGATGCTGTGGTCGGTCGGCTTCCTGACGACGTTCCTGTTCGGCGGCCTGACCGGCATCATCCTCGCGTCGCCGCCGCTCGACTTCCAGGTGTCCGACACGTACTTCGTGGTCGCCCACTTCCACTACGTGCTCTTCGGCACCGTCGTGTTCGCGATGTTCGCCGGGTTCTACTACTGGTGGCCGAAGTTCTACGGGCGGATGCTCGACGAGAAGTGGGGCAAGGTGCACTTCTGGCTGCTGTTCATCGGCTTCCACACCACCTTCCTCGTGCAGCACTGGCTGGGCGTCGAGGGCATGCAGCGGCGCATCGCCGACTACCTGCCGGGCGAGGGGTTCACGTTCCTCAACCAGGTGTCCACCGTCGGCGCGTTCCTGCTGGGCGTCTCGATGTTGCCGTTCTTCTGGAACGTCTGGATCAGCCGGAAGCACCCGAAGGTCGAGGTCGACGACCCGTGGGGCTGGGGCCGCTCGCTGGAGTGGGCCACCTCCTGCCCGCCGCCGCGGCACAACTTCACGGAACTGCCGCGCGTCCGCTCCGAGTCGCCCGCGTTCGACATGAACCATCCCGAGGCCGCGGCCGAAGACGCGCGTGTGCCCGCCCTGCCGGGCCCCGCCGACGCCGTCGGCAAGGGGCTCGAGTCCGCCGAGTCGAAGGAGCAGTAACCGATGAAGGTGCAGTCGAAGCTGTTCCTGTGGATGGCCGTCTTCTTCTTCGCGATGTCCGGCGTCTACGCTTTCGCGACGATGACCTCGGATCGGCACATCGAGCCGATCGGGCTGACGGTCTTCATCCTCACCGGCCTCATGTGCGCCATGATCTTCGGATACATGGCCGTGACCACCCGCCACATGGACGATCATCCCGAGGACGACCGCGACGGCGAGATCGTTCAGGGCGCCGGCCAGCTCGGGTTCTTCCCGCCCACGAGCATCTGGCCGTTCTGGTGCGCGCTCGTGCTGGCCGTCATGCTGCTCGGCCCGGTGTTCGGCTGGTGGATCACGATCCTCGGCGGCGCGCCACCTGTCTCGACCCTCTTCCCCTGCTCCTCCGACTTCTACTCCTGCGAGTACCGCCACTGAGAACTCGTA
>CALMAD010000008.1 GCA_937859105.1 uncultured Propionibacteriaceae bacterium | reverse complement strand
GGCATGGTCGGCGCCCTACTCGCGATCCCGACCGTGGCGTCCCTGCTGCTGCTCTACCGCGAGGTGCTCATCCCGCACCTGGACGCCCGCTGAGCCGGCCTGGCGCGTCGGCCGGGCGCTTGCTGCTCAGCTTGCTCAGAAGAGCCGATCCTCCGCGTCGTCGAGCCCGCGGAGGGCGTCGTAGTCGACCGTGAGGCAGTCGATGCCCCGCGCCGCCGCGACCACCCGCGCCTGCGGCTTGATGAGTTGCGCGGCGAACATCCCCCGGACGGGCCGCAACTGGGGGTCGGCGTTCATGAGCTCGAGGTAGCGGGAGAGTTGCTCCACGCCGTCGATCTCGCCGCGGCGCTTCACCTCGACCGCGACGTACCCGCCGTCGGAGCCACGGAACAGCAGGTCGACCGGGCCGATGGGCGTCGGGTGCTCGCGCCGGACGAGGCGCCAGCCGGCGCCGAACGTCTCGGGATGCTCGGCGAGCAGGGCCTGCAGGTGCGCCTCCACCCCGTCTTTCTGCAGGCCGGGGTCGACGCCGAGGGTGTGCTCGCTGTCGTGCAAAATCTCCTCGATGCCGATGCGGAGGGTGTCGTCGTCTTTGTTCCTGACCTCCCAGACCTCGGCGAGGCCCTGCTCGTCGACCACGTCGTCGTCCGGAGGGCGGACCGTGATCGTGCACGGCGGGTTCATCCAGTTCAGCGGCTTGTACGCGCGGTCGTCCGCGTGCACCGAGATCGACCCGTCGGCCTTGCACAGCAGCAGCCTGGTGGCGAGAGGAAGGTGCGCGGTGAGGCGTCCGGCATAGTCGACCTTGCAGCGGGCAATCAACAATCGCACCGCGCCAGGCTACCCGTTAAGGTGGGTGCATGGCCCGCCGACCCAGCAAGCACCTGCGTCCGGCGAGGCCGCTCTCGGCCAGCCTGGCGCGGGCGCAGACGAAGGCCGACGGCCGGTGGATCGTGCAGACCATCTCCGCCGACCGGGCCCTCAAGCCGTACCTGTGCCCCGGCTGCAATCACACGATCCCGGTGGGGCTCGGCCACGTCGTGGTGTGGCCCGACCAGCCGAGCATCGGGTCGGCGTCCGCCGTCGGTGAGCGCCGGCATTGGCACGTGCCCTGCTGGGCGAGGAGGCGCTGAATGAACCTGCACACCACCGCGATCGGTCACGGCGAGCCGCGCCTGATCTTCCTGCACGGCCTCTTCGGGCAGGGCCGCAACTGGACCACGGTCGCCCGCGGCCTCGAGCCGCTCGGCTCCAGCCTGCTGGTCGACCTGCCGAACCACGGGCGCAGCGACTGGACGGAGACGTTCTCCTACCCCGCGATGGCGGACGCCGTGGCCGGCCTGCTGCGCGCCGGCCCCGGCCCGGCGGTCGTCGTCGGGCACTCGATGGGCGGGAAGGTGGCGATGGTCCTCGCGCTGCGTCACCCCGAACTGGTGCGCGGGCTGATCGTCGTGGACGTCTCGCCGGACGCCTCCGCCGACGGCTACGGCTTCTCCTCCATCGCCGACGCGCTCTCCGCGCTCGACCTCGACCAGGTGGCCGACCGCAAGGCGGCCGACGCCGAGCTGGCGGCGTCCATCCCGGACGCGGGCGTGCGGGGGTTCCTGCTGCAGAACCTGCGCCACCGCCCCCACGGGGAGCCCGGCATGCGGTGGCAGTTCAACCTGGGCCTGCTGTCCCGTGAGTTGGCCGAGGTGAGCGGCTGGCCGGCCGAGCTGAACGACCGGCACTACGACGGGCCGGTGCTCTGGGTGGCCGGCGAACGCTCCGACTACGTGAGCGAGCGGCAGTACCCGGCGATGATGCGGCTGTTCCCCGAGACGGCGCTGCTCACCGTCCCCGGCGCCGGCCACTGGGTGCATTCGGAGCAGCCGGCCGCCACGATCGAGGGTCTGCGGAACTTCCTCCTGGCCGAGGGCTTGCTCGGCGGCCCGACGCCGTAGGCTGGCAGCCATGGTCAACCTCACGCGCATCTACACCCGCACCGGCGACGCCGGCGAAACCCGCCTCTCCGACAACTCGGTGGCGAGGAAGACCGACCTGCGCGTGCGCGCCTACGGCGACGTCGACGAGGCGAACGCGATCCTCGGCATCGCCACCGCGTCCGGCGAGCTGCCCGAGGCGTTGCAGGCGGCCCTGCGCACCATCCAGAACGAACTGTTCGACGTCGGGGCCGACCTGTCCACCCCGGTCGTCGCCGACCCGCCGTGGGCGCCGCTGCGCATCGAGCAGGCCAACGTCGACCGGCTCGAGGCCTGGTGCGACGAGTTCTCCGCCGACCTGCCCGACCTGAGGTCGTTCATCCTGCCCGGCGGCACGGTGGCGGGCGCGCAGTTGCATCTGGCGCGCACGGTCGTCCGGCGGGCCGAACGCACGGCGTGGGATGCGGTGGAGGCCTATGGTCTCGGCGTCCAGCCCGAGGGGCAGCCCGGGGGCGTCAACATCATCGCCGTCACCTACCTCAACCGGCTGTCGGACCTGCTGTTCATCGCGTCCCGGGTCGCGAACGTGGCCGCCGGCGACGTGTTGTGGGTGCCCGGAAAGGACCGCGAGCCGGCCGACCAGCGCGCCCGCAAGCAGCGGGAGCGCATCGAGAAGGCGTCCGGAAAGGCGTCCGAGTAGGGCCGCAACGCGCAACAACCGGCGCACAGCGCCGGTCGGTCACAGGTCGGGGCTCTCGCCGTACAGCACGCCCGGCGGGGACGCCTCGATCCAACTCAGGAACGTCGTCATGTCGGGCGGCGCGAGCGCGAGCTCGAGTTGGCCGTCGGGGACCGTGAGTTCAGCGATGCGCCCCTGATCGTAGAGCGAGGACGCCTCGGCGGCGTCCGCCTCGCGGGTGCCGGCCACCTGGGCCCGGCCCCGCTCGAACGTCGCCCGCGGGCGGAGCGAGAGGCTGAACACGCGGTACCACTCGAAGCGCTCCCCCGCCAGACGCGCGACTCCGAGCATCCAGGCGGGGCTCGGAGTCGTGGTCGAGGGGTAGCGCATCGAACAGTCGAACACCCACCCCTGCTGCGCGAGCCAGCGCCTGCGGACGACCAGCCACGCGACGGGAAGAATGATCAGGACGGCAACCACCCCGAGCACGAAAGCGGTCCAGCTCCATGCATCGGGCACTGCCGTCACCCCCCTCGCGCCGGCTCCCTAATGGGCCTGGCCGTGTGCCTTCTGGGCGGCCTTGACCTGCGCGGCGAGGTCCTTCACGTCGGCGAAGCGATTCGGCGGCGT
>CALMAD010000007.1 GCA_937859105.1 uncultured Propionibacteriaceae bacterium | reverse complement strand
ACCGACGCCGGGGGCGTCCAGGTGGTGGATTGGAAGACCGGCGCGGCGCGCCGGGCGAACCCGCTGCAGCTTGCCGTCTATCGGGTCGCGTGGGCCGAGATCGCGGGGCTGGATGTGGCCGACGTCGACGCGGTGTTCTACGACGTGCAGCGTGACGAGGTGATTCGTCCGCGGGGGCTGCCCGGGCGTCCGCAACTGGAGCGCCTCGTGGAGCGCCTCGCCGGCCCGCGTTAGCCTGACGGTCATGGATCTGTGGGCGCCGACCAGCCGGCTGGATCGGGTGGAGGAACAGCGAGACCCCGCGTGGGTGCGCGAGGTGTGGGCCGGCGGGGTCGTGCTCGATGTCGACCTCGACGGCAACCTCGCCTGCGACGCCGCCGGCACCGGGCTCGCGTGGCGCGACCCGCGGGAGCCCTACGACGAGCAGCGGCACCTGCTGCTGGGCCTGGTCGACGGCGTCCCGCACTTCGCGCAGCTGTCCGAGGAGCCGGGGGCGACGGCGTCCCTGCGGGCGCTCGGCGCGCATCTGGACGATACGGGCAACGATCTCGCCGCCACCGCCCTCGCCCTCGTGAACTGGCACCTCGTCGCGCCCTACTGCGGGGTGTGCGGGGGGCCGACGATCGTGCGGCACGGCGGCGACGTCCGGTACTGCCCGCACTGCGAGCGCGACCGGTTCCCGCGGACCGATCCGGCGGTCATCGTCGCGATCCTCGACCCCGCCGGACGCCTGCTGCTCGGCCACCACGCGGGGTGGGACGAACGACGCGTCTCGATCCTGGCCGGGTTCGTGAGCGCGGGGGAGTCGCTGGAGCAGGCGGTGCGCCGCGAGGTGCGCGAGGAGGCGAGCATCGAGCTGGGCGTCGTGAGGTACGTCGGCAGCCAGCCGTGGCCGTTCCCGCGGTCGCTGATGCTGGGCTTCGTCGCCGAGGCGCTGACGGACGACGTGCACGTCGACGGCGACGAGATCGAGTGGGCCAACTTCTACACCGTCGACGAGGTCGCCGAGCAGGTGGCCGACGGGCGTCTGGTGCTGCCCCTCAAGCTCTCGATCGCCTCCCGGCTCATCGGCGCCTGGCGCGACGGACGGCTCACCGTCCAGGGAGCGCCCGGGGAGATGTAGGCCCGGCCCCCTGGGCCCTGGCTGAGGCGTCCCCGGTCGCGCGTGCGCGCCTCGGCCGCTGAGGGCGGGGCGTGACTACGACAGCGCCGCGGCGAGGCCGCTCGTGCGGCGCGCCTCGTGCTCCACGGCCCGGCGCACGGCTTCGGGCGTGCCCACCACGAGCACCTCCCGCTTCGCTCGCGTCACGGCCGTGTACAGCAGCTCGCGCGTCAGCAGCGGCGAGTCGGCCGGCGGCAGCACGAGGCTGACGGTGTCGAACTGGCTGCCCTGCGACTTGTGCACGGTCATCGCGTGCACGGACGCCAGCTCCGTCAGCACGTACGGCGACAGCGTCGGGTGCCCGACCGCGTCGAACGCGGCCACCCGGACGCCGTCCGGCCCGGCCACGATGACCCCCGTGTCGCCGTTGAACAGGCCGAGGTCGGGGAGGTTCGCCGTCACCATGACGGGCCGGCCGAGGTAGAACTCGGAGTCGAGCGCGAACCCGGGCACGTCGTCCAGCAGCCAGCCCTGCACGACGCTCGTCCAATGCGTGACGCCGTAGTCCCCGTGCCGGTGGCCGGCCAGCAGCCGATGGGTGCCGAGGGCGGCCAGGGCGGCCGGGGCGTCCCCCGCGGACGCCGCGCCGAGCAGCGCCTCACCCTGCCGGACGCAGCGCTCGCGCAGCAGGGGGAGCGCCTCCTCCTCGCCGAGCAGCCGGACGTCCGCCGATGACTCGAGCAGGGCCACCGCGTCGTCGGCCCGCCCCTCCCGGATCGCCGCCGCGAGGGCGGACAGGTCGCCCGAGTAGCGGTGCTGGGTGGTGAGCAGCTGGACGCGCGACGCCGTCCGTGCGCCTCGCGTCAGGTCGGCGAGCACCGACCCCGCATCGACGGACGACAGCTGGTCGGGGTCACCCACCAGGACCAGCCGTGCGGTCGGCTTGAGCGCCTCGACCAGGCGGGCCATGAGGCTCATCGACACCATCGACATCTCGTCGACGATCACGAGGTCGTGCGGCAGCGGGTGGTGGGCGTGATGCCGGAACCGGGTGCGGCGGCCCGGGACGTGGCCCAGCAGCCGATGGATCGTCGACGCCGCGAGGCGGCCGACGGCGGCGCGCGCCGCGTCGGAGACGCCGGGCGTCTCACCGCTCAGGATCGCGGCGATGTCGGGATGCCCGCGCAGCGACTCGGTCACGCGCGCGGCGGCCTTGCCGGTCGGCGCCGCGAGCGCGATCAGGGGCAGCCGCCCCCCGGACGCCGCCTGGGCGAATTGGTCGGCCACCAGGCGCCCGATGCGGTAGGTCTTGCCGGCGCCCGGACCGCCGGCCACGATGTCGATCCGGTCGAGGCGGTCGACGAGGTGACGGCGCACCGAGTCCTGGTCGGCGTGGTAGCGCTCGGCGTACAACAGGCCGTTCACCAGGCGGAACGGGCGAGCCGGTGCGTCAGCCCCCACGGCCACGCAGGGGCTCGCGCCGACGGCGTCCAACCACCCGGACGCCTCGGGCCACGCCTCGGGCGGCACCTCGGAGACCCCGTCGGCGTCGGCCACGCCCTCGCTGGCCACCTCGGCGAGATCGACGCACAGCGACCCGGCGCGCAGCGCGCGCATCGTGAGAGCCAGCGCCAGCCGGACGCGGTCGTCGGTCTCTCCGTACAGAAACGACACGTGCTGCGCCGGATGCACGTCGCCCCACGTCAGGACGCCGTACTCGCTGAACGCGCGCAACAGCCCGTCGGCGCTCACGGCGACGTCGTGGACGGATTCGGTCACGGGGCACCTCCGGCCAGAAGCTCAGACACGTCGCGGACCAGCCCGGCCGACGGCCGCCAGGAGAAGACGCCGAGCGGGTCGTCGCCCACCAGCGGGGTCCCCGGCCCCGCCATGCCCCGCACGAACAGGTACGCCACGCCGCCGAGGTGCCGTTCGGGGTCGTACCCGGGCAGCCGGAGACCCAGGAACCGGTGCAGGGCCACCGAGTAGAGCAGCGCCTGCAAGGGGTAATGGCTCGCCATCATCGCCTCCGCCAGCGCGGGCGGGGTGTAGTGGCCGAGGGTCAGTTCCTCGGGCGGGGAGTCGACTGCGCCGAGGCGGTTGGTCTTGTAGTCGACCACGAGGTGCGCCCCCGAGGGCAGCCGCAGCACGGCGTCGATCGAGCCGGTCAGGAAGCCGTGCAGCCGTTGGGTCGTCAACGCGGGCCCCGCCAGCCGCGGCGGGTACGGCTCCAGCGGGTCGCCGGGCGGGAGCGCCCGGGCGATGAGGCGCGCGAGGTCGGCGAGGCTGACCGCGGGGTTGTCGAGCGGGAACTCGAAATCCAGTTCGGTGAGCCGCGTCCCCGGGCCGAACGAGCGCAGCGTCGTCCCCTCGGCGAGCGGCCCGAGCGGTGTCTCGAGGCTGGGGGCGAGCGCCTCGGCGAGGGCGGGGGCCTCCACCCCCGCGACGGGCCAGCGCGGCATCTCGTCGGCGACGACGTCGTTCAACGCGTCGCGCCACGCGGGGCCGCGGGCGTCCAGCCGCTCGTAGACCGCGTGCACCAGCGTGCCGAACGCGGGCCCGCTGGGCAGGGTGGCCATCGGGGAGGGGCGCGCGAGCGCCGGATCGGGCTCGACGGCGACCTCCGTGGGCTCTTCGTCGGCGATGAGGCCGGCCTCCGGCGGCAGGGCGTGCGCGTCGGCGGTCAGCCCCGAGTACGAGGTGCGCCGCCACTGGCCGTCGATCTCGCGGTCGAAGGGGCGCACCGACAGGGGGGACGCCTCCGCGACGGCCACCACGCGCCGCGGCTGCGGATCGGTGACCTCGACCACGGAGATGCCCGCCTCGGCGAGCCACGTCAGCTCGGTGGGGGAGCCGTGCGCGGCCAGCTTCCGGGGCGGGTAGTGCAGGTCGGGGCGGGCGGGCGCGCCGGGGTCGTGGCGCGCGTGCAGCAGCCGGTGCAACGGGGACGCCGCGACCCCCTTGGCGTGCGCCCACCAGGCCACCACGTGCGACTCCGCCCTCGTCAGGCCCACGTACAGGGCCCGGAGCGACTCGTCGGCCGCGTCCTCGCGCACCTGCTTCCAGCGCTGTTCGCGGCCCGGGGTGCCTGACCCGCCGACATCCAGCCGGCGACCCTCGCGGGCCGGCAGCAGCAGGCGTCCGCCGTCGTCGTCGTCGCGATCGCGCTCCGAGGACGCCTCCGGCAGCAGCACCACCGGGAATTGCAGGCCCTTCGCGCGATGGATCGTCATGACCTGCACCGCCGCGTCGTCGGTTTCGAGCCGCCGCGTCCGTTCGGCGTCGGCGGCCTCGTCGATCGCCGACCTCAGCCAGTCGGCGAGTTCACGCGCGTGCGCCGGGCGCCCGTGACCGCGCCCGTGCAGCAATTCCGCGAGGTGGCGGTGGTCGGTGACCGCCCGCTCGCCGTGCGCGCGCCGGAGCAGCCGCTGCGTCATCGCCGTCTCCCGTTCGATCGCCGCCATCAGGGCCGGGACGCCTCCTCGATGCAGGGCGGCCGCCCACGACCGCAGGCGGACGGACCAGCGCGCCCAGTCGTCGTCGGTGGCCCGCGCGAGGTCGGTCAGCGTGCCACCCATGAAGTCGGTGAGCACCGCCCGCTGCAGGTACGGACGCCTCGGCTGGTCGAGCGCGGCCAAGAGCGTCGCCCAGTCGCCGGCTTCGTCGGTGTCGAAGACACTGCGCGTGCCGCTGAAGGTGGCCGCGACGCCCGCCGCGGCGAGGGCCTCCGCCAGATCCCTCCCGCGATAGTTCGACCGGACCAGCACCGCGATGTCTCCCGGACGCAACGCCGCCTGGCCGTGCCCCAACGGCGACCCCTCGGCCAGCAGGGTCGTCACCACGCCCACCAGGTCGGAGGCGATGCGTGCGTTCGCCGTCGACGGCCACAGCGGGGCGTCGTTGGTGACCGCGCGCACCTGGACGCCGGCGGCCCACGGGGTGCCCGGCCGTGCGATGAGCCGGGGCTCCGTGCGGTCCGCGGCCACCGGGGGGACGCCGATGCGGCTGCCCAGGGCCACCCCACGGAAGAGCGCCCCCACGCCCGCGACGACGCCCGGGTCGGAGCGGAAGTTCACCCCCAGCGTGGTGCGCGCGGACGCCGCGTCGACCGCCGCCGCGTACGCGTGCACGTCGGCCCCTCGGAAGGCGTAGATCGCCTGCTTCGGATCGCCGATGAGCACCAGCGCGTGGCCGGAATCGCCCTCATCCGCAGGGCGGTCGAACGCCGCCTGCACGATCTGCCACTGCACGGGGTCGGTGTCTTGGAACTCGTCGATGAGC
>CALMAD010000006.1 GCA_937859105.1 uncultured Propionibacteriaceae bacterium | reverse complement strand
GCACGCCGGACCTACGGTCGGCCGCCCCTATGGCGTTCGCGCGCGGCCCTGGCCCTCGGGCGGCTCGGTGGGCCAGCCGAGCCCGGCGAGCACCGCCTCGAGCTGATCCCGCACGGGCTCGCCGCTGTCGGTCGCGTGCGCGAGCGCCCGCAGGGCCTGGCGCACCTCAGCGCGCTCGAAGAACCCCTCGCTGCCGCGCGTGACGAAGGGAACCCCGGCGTCCGTCAGCGCCGCCTCCAGCGGCGGCGATTGGGCGTGGACGCGGTAGAGCACGGCCATCTCGCGGTACGGCACCCCGCGGTCGCCGAGCGCGCGCAGCCACGCCGCGACGCCGGACGCCTCGGTGGGCTCGCTCCCGGCGGCGACGAACTCGGGCGGCGGTCCGGGGTCGCGCATCGCGCGCAGGGACACCGAGGGGCCGCGCCCGGCCATGACCTTGTTCGCGAGGTCGACCACCTGCGGCGTCGAGCGGTAGTCGCGCACGAGCTCGACCTTCGTGGCGCGTGGGTGCCGCGCGGTGAAGCCGGTGAGGAAGCGTGCCTGGGCGCCCGCGAAGGAGTGGATGGTCTGGGCGGGGTCGCCGACCACGCAGAGGTCGTCGCTGTCTCCGCGCCACAGGTCGAGCAGGGCCTCCTGGAGGGGACTGACGTCTTGATACTCGTCGACCACGAAGTGGCGGTAGGTGCGGCGCACCTCGCCGGCGACATCGGGGAAGTCGGAGAGCAGGGCGGCATCGCAGAGCAGAACGTCGTCGAAGTCGATGACGCCGCGGGCCTGCTTGGCCTGCTCGTAGCGGGTGAGCAGCCGGGCGATCGAGTCGGGGCTCTGGCCCGAGACGACGCGGCCCTGGGCGTCGGCGACCGCCGGGTAGTCCTCCGGGGAGACGTTGCTCACCTTCGCCCAACTGATCTCGCCCGCAACGTCGCGCAGCAGCCCCGGGTCGGGCGCGATGCGCTGGCGGCGGGCGGCCTCGGCCACGATCGAGAGGCGGTTCTCGGCGATGGGCGGCACCGGGGCGTTGTAGGCGCGCGGCCAGAAGTAGGTGAGCTGACGCAGCGCGGCGGAGTGGAAGGTGCGAGCCTGCACGCGGCCGACGCCGAGGGAGCGCAGGCGTCCGCGCAGCTCGCCGGCCGCCCGGGTGGTGAAGGTGAGCGCCAGCACGGCTCGCGGGTCGAACGCGCCCGTGGCCACAGCATACGCGATGCGATGGGTCATGGCGCGGGTCTTGCCCGTGCCCGCCCCGGCGAGCACCACGACCGGCCCGTCGAGCGCCGTCGCGACCCGGGCCTGCTCGGGGTCGAGCGCGGCGAGGATGCTCTCGGGTTCAGCCACCATTCCCCCCACTGTAGATCCGCGGCTCGGCGTGCCCGGGGAGTCCATGCCGAAACTGTCAGAGGGCGCCCCTAAGGTGGGCAGCACGATGGGAAAGACGGTGAAGCGGGCGGCGTCCGGGCTGGTGCTGCAGGTGGGCCCCGACGTCGGCGCACTGGGCGACCGGCTGGTCGCGGCGCTGGCCGCCGCCACGTCCGGCCCGTTCGAGGCGCCGCTGGTGCTCACGCCCGGCGCGGGCGTCCGGCGGTGGGTGAGCCAACACATCGCGCGGCGCAGCGATCCGGGCGGCGCCGGCATCTGCACCGGGGTCGCGTTCGAGGCGTCCGGGCGGCTACCGAACCTGTTGACGGGCTCCGATCCCGCCGACGACCCGTGGGCGCCCGAGCGGCTCGTGTGGCCGATCCTGTCGCTCGCGGACGCCGGGTCCGGGCCGCTCGAGCCGTTGACGAAGCACCTCGCCGCCAACGAGCAGCGCTACGCCAACGCGCTGCGGGTGGCCCGCCTGCTCGACCGGTACGCCCGTTACCGTCCGGCGCTGCTGGAAGCGTGGCTCGGCGGCGAGGGGGCCGACCTCGGCTACGACGCCTGGCAGCCCGCCCTCTGGCGCGCGCTTCATGAGGCGATCGACGCGCCCGACCCGGTGGAGCGCGCCGACAGGCTGCGACGGGGGCTGCTCGACGAGTCGGTGCCGGTCCCCTGGCCTGCCGTGATGCTCGTCCTCCCCCGGCACATCGCCCCCGGCGAGGTCGATCTGCTCGGCGCGCTCGCCCGGCGGGTTCCGGTCCATGCCTTCGTCTACCGGCCCGACCCACCCGTCGGCACGTTTCCGCTGCGGCAGCGCCTGGGGGGTCGGGCCGACGACGTCGTCGCGGCGCTCGAGCCGGTGGCCGACCGCGTCGAGCGCGTCGGCGTCCCCGGCCGGGTAGCGCAGGTCGAGGTGCACGCCAGCCACGGGCTCGATCGGCAGACCGAGGTGCTGCGCGAGGTCCTCGCGCGGCTGTTCGCCGACGACCCCACGCTGCAGCCGCGCGACGTGGTCGTGGCGACGCCGTCGGTCCCCGAGCTGGCACCGTTCGTGACCGCGGCGTTCACCGCCGTCGAGTCCGGGGGCGGCTGGCGACACCCGGGGTACCGGTTCCGGGTGCAGGTCGCGGCCCAGTCGGCGGCCGAGGTCAACCAGTTGCTGCACCTCGTGCGATCGGTCACCGAGCTCGGCCAGGCCCGCGGCACGGCCGGCGACCTGCTCGACTTCTGCACGCATCCCTTCGTCGCGCGTCAGTTCGGGTTCAGTGACGACGCGGTCGAGCGGCTGGAGGGCCTGGTGCCCCAGGCCGCGATCCGCTGGGGCGTGAACGGGGCCCATCGCGCCCAGTTCGGTCTGGGCAACCTGCGGCAGAACACGTGGGTCACCGGCGTGCAGCGGCTCATGCTCGGCGAGGCCCTGGCCGACAGCCAGGGGTCGGCCGTGGGGGTCATCAGCCCCGTCGACGACGTGGAATCCACCGACATCGCCCTGCTGGGCGGCTTCGCCGAACTCGTCAGCCGCCTCACCCGGCTGAGCACCGAGTGCCGGGTGCCGGCCACGGCGTCCGGGTGGGTCGAGCGGTTCCGCGCGATGGCGGAGCAGTTGGCCGACGTGCCGTTCGCCGAGTCGTGGCAGCTCGGCCAGCTCTGGTCGGTGCTGGAACGGCTGGAGCGCCGCGGCGCCCGCAGCGACGTGCTGCTCGGCCCCGCGGACGCGCTGGCCCTGCTCGACGCCGAGTTCGCGTCGCGGACGGCGAGGCCGGCCTTCGGGAACGGCTCGCTCGTGGTCTGCGGGTTGCCCGACCTCGCCCAGGTCCCTCATCGGGTCGTGTGCCTGGTGGGTCTCGACGACCGGCGTTTTCCGCGCCGCGACATCGCCGACGGCGACGACCTGCTCGCAGCGGACCCGCGTCCGGGCGACCCGAACCCCGGCGCCGACGACCGGCAGGCGCTGCTCGACGCCCTGGGGTCGGCGCGCGAGCGGCTCGTGGTGCTCTTCCAGGGTCGGTCGTCACACACGAACGAGGAGTACCCCGCGCCGTCGGGGCTGGTGGATCTGATGGAGGCCGTCGGCGCGCCTCGTATCAACGAGGCGCTGCAACCCTTCTCGCCGCGCTATTTCACCGGTGCACCGACGAGCTTCGACGTGGAGTCGCTGCGCGCAGCGCGCGCCCTCGCCGGCCCGCGCGAGAAGGCGCCCGGGCGGTTCGAGGTTGCTCCCCTGCCCTTGGCCGAGCCCGTGACCCATCTCGAGCTGGACGCGCTGGCCAGCTTCGCCTCCCACCCGGCCAAGTACTTCTGCCGGCAGCGCGCCCAGCTCACCTTCGGCGACGACGAGCAACTCGCCGACGCGATCCCGCTCGAGATCGACGGGCTGTCCCGCTGGAAGATCGGGTCACGCCTGCTCGACGAGCTGCTCGCCGGCGGGGAGCCGGCCGAGATCGAGCACCGCGAGCGGCTGCGCGGCGAGCTTCCGCCCGGGCTTCTCGGGTCGAGGGCGCTGGCGGAGGCGATGGAGGCGGCGCAGCGCGTGTATCGCAACGCGGCCCCGCTGCTCTCGGGATCGTCCGGGTTCGAGGCGATCGATCTGGACGCGGGCGGCGTCCGGCTGACCGGGCGGCTCACGCCGCGCGGCGACACGCTGGTTCAGCCCCAGTTCAGCAGGGTCGCCCCCGGGCACCTCGCGACCGCCTGGGTGTCGGCGCTGGCACTCGCCGCGTCCACGGGTCGACCGGCGCGGGCCACGTTGATCGACACCCGGTCGCGGCACACGCTGGAGGTGGCTTCCCCCGACTCGGCGCTCGAGCAGCTCACCACGCTCGGTCAGCTCGCGGTGCTGGGGCTGGAGGAGGTGCTGCCCATGCCCGCCCGGGTGTGCGAGTTCTGGGCGCGTGCCCGGCGGGAGGGACGCGACCCGTTCGAGGGCTACGACCTCCGCGACGCATGGCGGAACGAGACGACGTACGACGACGTCTGGCGGAACTTCTTCCCGCGCGGCACCGACCCGTGGGGGGCGTCCGTCACGGGCGAGCCGTGGGCGCAGCGCGGCGAGAAGACGCGCCTCGGGTCACTGGCGATGCTCGTGTGGGCGCCGATCTTGGAGGCCCAGGCATGAACCCGTTCGACCTGACCGACCCGCTTCCGCGCGGCACGACGGTGCTCGAGGCCAGCGCCGGCACGGGCAAGACCTACGCGATCGCGGCGCTGACGGCCCGCTACCTGGCCGAAGGGCGAGCGACCATCGGCGACCTCCTGTTGGTCACCTTCAGCCGCGCCGCCACCGCCGAGCTACGCGGGCGCGTCCGCGAACGCATCAAGGACGCGGCGGGGATGCTCCGGGCGGCTGCCGACGGCGTCCCTGCTCGCACCGACGACCCGGTCGACCGGGCGCTGCTGGGGGACGGGTCGGACGCGGCCGAGCGGGCCGCGCGGCTGGAGGACGCCTTCCGCAACTTCGACGCCGCCACGATCATGACGACCCACGAGTTCTGCCACGGCATGATCCACGGGCTGGGGATTCTGGCCGAGCAGGAGCCACAGAGCACGCTGGTGGAGGATCTGTCCGGCCTGGTCGACGAGGTCTCGGCCGACCTGTACCTGCAGCGCTACGCCGAGGCGCCCCGGCCGCCGTTCCCCTACGGCGAGGCGCGCAACACCGTGTCTGCTCGAGCCCTGGCGCGCGACGCCGTCGAGTTCGACGGCGAGATCGGGCCCGGCGGTCTGGGCGGCGTCGCCGGCGAGCGGGTGGCTTTCGCGCTCGCCGTGCGTGACGAGATGGCGGTCCGCAAGAAGCGCCACCGCGTGTTCTCGTTCGATGACCAACTCCGCCGGCTCCGCGCGGCGCTGTACGACCCCGAGACCGGCGCGCGAGCGCGCGCGAAGCTCGCCGCGCGCTTCCCGGTGCTGTCCTTCGCCTCGGGGCCGACCAATTCGATGCGCGGCGCGGCCTTCCTCACCGGGCTGAAGGACGCGCTGGTGGTCGATGTCGGCGGCACCACCAGCGATGTCGGCGCGCTCAAGGCCGGTTT
>CALMAD010000005.1 GCA_937859105.1 uncultured Propionibacteriaceae bacterium | reverse complement strand
CCGATCTGGATGCCGTTCCGCCAACGGTCGACGCCCGCGCCGGGCATCCCGCAACTCGCGCCGCGGGGCACCGGCAGGCGGCTCATCACTCGTCGTGAATCCGGCATGGTGGTGGACTGCGACGTCCAGATGCGCAGGAAACCGCCGACCGGCCCGATCGGTCGCCGAATCCACGTCCCCGAAGCCCTCCACCGTGCTCTCACGGGCCGGCGCCGCCTCGTCCTCCAGCACCATGATCCGGAGCCCGGCCAGGCGCAGCAGCCTCTCGAACAGCGCGAGCGGCGGCGTCCTCGAACCGCTCTCCCACCGGCCGACCGCACCCGGCGACACCCCCAGGACGCCCGCCAGGTCGCGCTGGCTGGCGTCCAACCGCCGCCGCACACGCCGGATCAGCGCCGGCACGTCCAACAGCGGGACACCCCCTGGCTCCGCTGACAGGAGCGCGTCGCCGAGCGTCGCGTCATCCCACAACGGGCCGTCCTCCGGCCGCTCCCACACCGGCAGCGGACCACCCTCATCCGGCTCCGGCTGCATCCGGCCCTCGGCGAGCGCCTCCCGGTACAACGTCGTCAGCATCCCCATGCACGCACCCTCTCATCCGCCTCCGACAGTTTCTGCAGGGCCCGCCTCCGGCCGTTTCCGCAGGGCCCGCCTCCGGTCGTTTCCGCAGCGCCCGCCTCAGGCAGTTTCCGCAGCGCCCAGCCCTGGGGCTCGGGCCGCCCGCCCGCGTCGCTCCGGCCCACCCGTTTTGCTTCCGATTCGGAAGCAAAACCTAGGAAACGGCGCAGCCGCCCCAGTAGGCCCCCGGGGGGTGCTCGAGCGGCCGGGCTCGAGCGCGCGTGCTCACGCGGTGAGAGGGCCCGAGCGGTGAGAGGCCCCGAGCGGCGCACCCGCTCACGGGGAGGCCCGCGCTACGCGCTCGTGGTGGACGCCACCGGCACTCCGTAGTAGCGGGCGAGCTTCACGCCGTCGACGTCCAGGACGCGGACGGGGAGATCGAACACGGCAGAGAGAAGGTCCTCGCGCATGAGGTCGGCGACGGTCCCGGCGGCGGCGACACGGCCATCCTTCATGGCGACCATGTGGTCGGCGTAGGCGGCTGCGGCGTTCAGGTCGTGGAGGACGATGACGATGGTGCGCCCGAGGTCGTCGGCGGCCGCGCGCAACTGGGACATCATGCGGACCGCGTGCGCCATGTCGAGGTTGTTGAGCGGCTCGTCGAGGAGGATGTAGTCGGTGTCCTGGGCGAGCACCATGGCGACGAAAGCCCGCTGCCGCTGCCCTCCGGATAACTCGTCCAGAAATCGACCCGCGAGTGGTTCGAGATCGAGATACCCCATCGCCCGGCGGACGTGGTCGTGATCGGACGCCGTCAGGCGTCCGTGGGAGTGGGGGTAGCGCCCGAAGGCGACCAACTCCTCGACCGTGAGCCGGACCGAGAGGTGGTTGTCCTGCTTCAGGATCGCCAGGCGCCGCGCCAGGGCATCGCTGGGGGTCGTGGTCACGTCCAGCCCGTCGACCGTCACCGTGCCGGCACGCGGACCCATCAGGCGGCTCACCAGGGCGAGCAGGGTCGACTTGCCGGCGCCGTTCGGTCCGACGAGGGCCGTCACCCCCCCGCGCGGCACGGCGATGGAGACGTCGTCGACGACGATGGTGTCGCCGTAGGCGCCCTGCAGGTGCTCGGTGACGATCACGAGCGCGTCCTCCTCAGGATGAGTCCGATGAACAGGAGCCCGCCCACGAACTCGACCACCATCGACAGGCTGCCCTCCAGCCCGAGCACCCGCTCGAACAGGAACTGCCCGCCGACGAGGGCGATCACGCCGGAGAGGGCGGCGCCGGGAAGCGTCCAGGCGTGACGGTCGGTGCCGAGCACCGCGTAGGCGAGGTGCGCCACCAGCAGCCCGAAGAAGAGCGTGGGCCCCACCAGGGCCGTCGCGACGCCCACCAACAGGGCGACGATCGCGAGCGCCTGCATGGTGACGCGACGGTGCCGGACGCCCAGGCACACCGCGAGATCGTGCCCGAGGGCGACGACGTCGAGTTCGTGCCGGCGCGTCCAGACGAGGACGCCGAGCACGGCCACCAGGACGCCCGACGTGCCCAGCAGCACGGGGTCCGCTCCGGTGAAGTCAGCGAAGAAGCGGTCCTGTAGGACGATGAACTCCTGCGGCGCCATGATCCGCTGCAGGAATGACGACACCCCTCGCAGCAGGCCTCCCAGCAGGATCCCGACGAGCAGCAGCAGCGTCAGCGATCGTCCGAATCGGCCCATGACCAGGCCGAAGAGCGCCACGGACGCCCCGACCATCGCGGCGAGCTCGAGGACGAACCGCGCCGGGCCCGCCACCAGGGACGCCCCCTGGGCGCCCAGCGCGAAGACGATCGCCGTCTGCAGCGCCAGGTAGAGCGCGTCGAGCCCCATGACGGACGGGGTCAGGATCCGGTTTGCCGTCACCGCGTGGAACAGCACCGTCGACATGCCGATCGCGACCGCGACGACGACCATCGTCGCGACCGTGAGGGCGCGGCGTCCGATCAGGAACTGCCAGTTGCCGGTCAGTCCCCAGGCGAGGTAGAGCGCGCAGACCGCCGCCGCCACGACCGCGAGCGCGGCGAGCCGGACGCCGGGGCCGACGGCGCGGGAAGGGGCGGGGTGAGTTCGCGCCGGGTGCGCAGGGGTCGCGTGCTCAGAAGTCGTGTGCGCTTGAGTCACGTTCGCAGTGGTCGTCTGCGCAGGGATCGTGCGCACGGTGGCGGTGCGCGGTTCAGCGGACACGGGGACCCCTTCGTCCGAGCAGGATGACCAGGAACGCGAGGGCCCCGAGGACCCCCATGACCGTCCCGATCGGCATCTCGAACGGGTGGATGACCAGGCGCGCGATCAGGTCGCACCCCATCACCATCCCGGCGCCGAGCAGGGCGACCAGCGGCACTGCCCTGCGGGCGTTGTCGCCGACGATGGCCCGCACGATGTTGGGGACGACCAGCCCGAGGAACGGCAGCGCCCCCACCGTCACGACGACGGTCGCCGATACGACGGCGACGACGGTCAGCCCGAGTGCCATCGTGCGGCGGTAGTCGAGCCCGAGGTTCGTCGTGAACGACTCCCCCATCCCCGCGACAGTGAACCGATCAGCCACGAACCCGGCGACGAGCACGAGCGCCCCCGCCACCCAGAGCAGTTCGAAGCGCCCGGCGAGGACGGCCGAGAAGTCACCGGTCGTCCAGGCGCCCAGGCTCTGGAGCAGGTCGGTCCGGTAGGCGAAGAACGTCGTGAACGCCCCGACGACGCCGCCCAGCATCAGGCCGAGCAGCGGGACGAGCAGGACGTCCCGCACCGGCACCGCGCGCAGCATGCGCAGGAACAGGCCCGTCCCCGCCAGGGCGGCCAGCGTGGCGAGGGTCATGCGCGTCCAGACGGGGGCGTCCGGCCAGAGCAGCGCGCAGGCGAGCAGTCCCAGGGACGCGAAGTCGAGCGTCCCGGCCGTGGAGGGTTCCACGAAGACGTTGCGGGTGAGGAGCTGCATGATCAGCCCGGCGACGGCCAGCCCGGCACCCGCGAGCATGAGCGCGAGCGTGCGTGGGAGCCGGCTGACCAACAGGACGTCCCGCTCGGGGCCCCCGGCGAGGACGCCGGCGACGCTGATGTCCGCGACTCCGACAACCAGGGACGCGGCGGCGAGCCCGGCCAGCAGCGCGCAGCCGAGCACGAGGACGCCCGCCCCCCGCGCCGGACGGATCCGGCGACGGGGAGCGAGCCGGCCGGACTCGGGGTGTCGAGTCGACGGCCGGGTCAGGGTGGTGGTCACGAGGAGAGCGCCCCGCGGACGTTCTCGATCATCGACCGCATCGTCGTCAAACCGGACCCGACCGCGTACCACTCGCCGCCGTCCAGGTAGGTGACCTGCTTGTTCTTCCAGGCGTTGGTCCCCGCGACGAGGGGGTTGTCGAGCACCTGCTGGGCCGACTTGCCCTGCTGGCCGATCGCGGCGTCCCGGTCGATGACGAAGAGCCGGTCGGGGTTGGTCTGCGCGATGAACTCGAAGCTGACGGCCTGGCCGTGGCGGTCCTTCTTGAGGTTGGGCGCGGCGGCCGGGACGCCCAGCGTGTCGTGGATCACGCTGCCGAACCGGGCCCCCGGGCCGTACGCGGACACCTTGCCGCCCGTCGTCAGCAGGATCAGCGCCTTGCCGGCGCCCTGTCCACCCTGTCCACCCTGTCCCCCGCCCGTGGCGAGCGCCTTGGTCTCGTCAGCCAGCTTCGCGACGGCGTCCGCTTCGGCGACGGCCTTGTCCTCGGCGCCGAGCAGGCGTCCGAGGGCGACGGCGCGCTCGCGCAATTCCTCGACCGGCTTCTCGGACGCCGTGGACATGTCGAGCGTCGGGGCCAGCTTGGCGAGCTCGTCGTACTTCGCGGCGGTGCGGCCTCCGATCACGATGACATCGGGGTTCAGTTCGGCGATCTTCTCGGCGTCGGGCTCCTGCAGCGTCCCGACGTCGGTGACGGCGTCTGTGGCGAAGTTCTCCAGCGAGGACGGCAGCCCGCGCTTCGGCGTCCCGACGACGCGGTCGGCGAAGCCGAGCGTCTTGATCGTGTCGAGGCTCGCGTGGTCGATGACGACGATCTTCGCGGGGTTCGCGGGCGCGTCGAGCGTCCCGCGCGCGTGCGTCACGGAGACGGTGCCTCCGGCACTCTCCGAGGACGCCGCGGGTGCGGCCGCGCAGCCGGTGAGCGCGAGGATGAGGGCGACGGCGGCCGCGAGGGCGCCGAAGAGGGGGCGTCGCATGGATGCTCCTGGTCGGTGTCTTGTCGAGTCGGTGTGGTGTCGAGTCGGTGTGGTGTCGAGTCGGTGTTTGTCGAGTCGGTGTCTGGCCGAGTCGGTGTTTGCCGAGTCGGTGGGTTGTCGAGCCGGTGTGTCGTCGGAGTCAGCCCTGGTGAACTGACTCCCCACGACGGTTAGGTCACCCTTAGTAAGCGCGCCCTAAGTAAGGCAACCCTAAGCAGCCGCGAGGGGCCCTGTCATACCGATCTCGAATAACGGTACGCGCCGGTTGCGATAATCCGGTTACGGTCGTCTGGTGGTGGTTCATCGCGGCCCCGAGCGCACCCCCACAGAGGGCATCACCCCGGCCCATTGGCTTTGCTTCCGAAACGGAAGCAGAACGAAGCGGGCACTTCGGGGGCATCAGAGACCGCTCGCGGGACCGCACCCGCGGACCGCTCGCGCCGCCCACGCCGCTCGCGCCGCCCACGCCGCTCGAGCCGCTCGCGCCGCCCACACTGCTCACGCCGCTCGCGCCGCGCGCGGGCAGCGGCGTCCACCAACGAGAGGCGCCCGGAGAATCCGGGCGCCTCTGGTCGTCTGTCGGGGGCGAGAGC
>CALMAD010000004.1 GCA_937859105.1 uncultured Propionibacteriaceae bacterium | reverse complement strand
CGCCGACTGGTCGAAGTGGCCCGCCGAGAAGCGTTGTGCCCGTGCCGTGCCCAGCAGGTAGTCGTCGCCCTGCTCGGCCAGTTGAGCTTCGTCGGCGTGGAAGTACCCCGTGAACGAGATGGTGCCGGCCGGGACGAATCCGCCACGGCGCAAGAACACGCGCGGGTAGAAGATGTCGCAGACCGCGGTGAGCGACGCGAAGTCCAGCGGCCAGGGCGGGTTACCGCGAACCCACAGCGTCGTGGTCGAGGAGTCGGATTCGCCGTCTCCGGGGACCGGCGCGGCACCGTCGACGAACCGCACGTCGTAGTTCTGCAACCACGTCACGTCCAGGAACGCGGGCCGCAGCGGGACATCTTCGGGTGCGGGCGCGGGCGCCGGCTCGACCGCCGGCGCGGACGGCTGCCGGTCGAGGCGTCCGATCAGCATCAGGATGCCCATGAGGACGAACAGCAGGAGGAACACGACCCCCATGCCCACGACCATCATCATGAGGCCCCACGTGAAATCAGGCATCGTCGACTCCTAGACCGGAAAGAGCCCGTGCTTCTTGGGGATGGTCTGCGTCACCTTGGTGCGCAGCACCTCGAACGCGCGGATGAGGCGCGGCCGGGTCTCCCAGGGTTCGATGACCTCGTCGATCTGGCCGACGTCGGCCGCCTGGTACGGGTTGAAGAACTTGTCCTTGTACTCGGCGATGAAGCGGGCCTCCTCGGCCGCCGGATCCTCCGCCTCCTGGATGGCCCGACGGTTCAGCAGCCGCGCGGCGCCCTCGGCGCCCATGACGGCGATCTGGGCCGACGGCCAGGCGAACGCGACGTCGTTGTTCATCTGGCGCGAGCTGAGCGCGACGTAGGAGCCGCCGTACGCCTTGCGCGTCACGATCGACACCTTCGGCACCGTCGCCTGGCAGTACGCGTAGATGATCTTCGCGCCGTGCCGGATGACGCCGTTGTACTCCTGCTCGACGCCGGGCAGGTAACCGGGGCAATCCACGAACGTCACGAGCGGGATGTTGAACTGGTCGCACAGCGTGATGTGCCGGGCGATCTTGTCGGACGCGTTGATGTCGAGGCACCCCGACATCGCGAGCGGTTGGTTGGCGATGTAGCCGACGCTCATGCCGTCGAGGCGTCCGAAGCCGACCAGCGCGTTCTGCGCCCAGTCCTTGTGCAGCTCGAAGATCGAGTCGTGGTCGAAGACCATCGACAACACGTCGCGCATGTCGTACGCCATGCGGTCGTCAGTCGGCACGATCGAGTTGAGCGCCTCCTCCATGCGATCGGCGGAGTCGTAGGGCTCCAGCGGCGGCGGATCCTCGGTGTTGTTCTGCGGCAGGTAGCTGAGCAGCGCCTTGGTGAGGCTGAGGGCGTGTTGCTCGGAGTCGGCCATCACCTGGGCGACGCCGGAGGTGGAGTTGTGAATCCAGGCGCCGCCCAGATCCTCCGCGGAGACGGACTCGCCGGTGACGGTCTTGATGATGTCCGGCCCCGTCAGGAACATGTTCGAGGTCTGGTTCACCATGATCGTGACGTCGGTGAGCGCCGGGCTGTAGACCGCGCCGCCGGCGCAGGGGCCCAGGATCAGGCTGATCTGCGGGATGACCCCGGACGCCTTCACGTTGCGCACGAACACCTCGCCGTAGGCGGCCAGCGACCGGACGCCCTCCTGCACGCGGGCGCCGCCCGAGTCGTTCAGGCCGATCAGCGGGATGCCCGCCTCGATCGCCAGGTCCTGGATTCGCGAGATCTTGTTCGACTGCACCTCGGAGAACGAGCCGCCCAGCACCGTGAAGTCCTGCGCGAACACCGCGACGCGGCGTCCCTGAATCTTGCCGAAGCCGGTGATGATGCCGTCGCCGGGGAACCGGTGCTTGTCCATCCCGAAGTCCGTGTTGTGATGCGTCGCCAGGGCACCCAGCTCCTGGAAGGACGCCTCGTCGAGCAGAATCGCGAGACGTTCGCGCGCCGTCAGCTTGCCCTTGGCGTGCTGCGCGTCGATGCGCTTCTGTCCGCCGCCTGCCAATGCCTGCTGCCGCTTGTCCCGCAGCGTGGAGAGCTGATCCGTCATGTCTATCCGTTCACACCCTTGTCCGAGTCATGAAGGCGGGAGAACCCCGACACTTTGACGTCAAGATACCGGGGAAACCCCGGATCTTGTGGCGAAATGTTGAGATTCACCAGGTGGGACGCACCGCCCGGGTCAGGGAAGGGCGACCGCCGCGCCCGCCTGACGAAGGACGGCGATCCCGCCCCGCATGGCGGGGGTGTGCTGCCGCCCCCGCGTCCACGCGATGAGGATGCGCCGCCGGGCCGGGTTGCCCTTGATGCTCACCACACGGACGCCGGCGCGCGGCCACAGCACGGCGAGCCGAGGGGCCAGGGCGACGCCGATCCCCGCGGCCACCATCGCCTGCAACTCCTGGTAGTCGCTCGCGGCGAACGCGATGTTGGGCTCGAAGCCCGCCTCGCCGCAGACGCGGTGCAGCACGCCGGCCACCGGATGCTCCGCGCGCGTCACCCACTGCTCCTCGCTCAGGTCGGCCAGATCGATCGCTCGGCGGCGCGCCAGGGCGTGCCCCTCCGGCAGGACGACCATCGTCGGATCCTGCAGCATGGGCACCGCCTCCACGTCCTCGAGGTCGACCGGCAGCCACGGGTACTCCCACAAGGTCGCGATGTCGGCGTCCCGGCGCGCGAGCATCTCGATGATCGCGTCGAAGCGCGCGCTCCTGAACTCGAGCTCCAGCGCGGGGTAGCGGGTGCGGAACTCGGTCACGAACGCCGGCATCAGGGCGGCCGCGACCGTCGGGAACGTCGCGAGCCGCAGCCCCCCGCGGCGCAGGCCCGAGTACTCCAGCATCTCGGAGCGGGCGGCCGCCATCAGCCGGTCGACCGAGTCGGCGTAGCCGACCAGCGCCGCCCCCGCCTCGGTCAGATGGACGCCGCGCGGGCCGCGGTCGACCAGCGGCAGCCCCACCTCTCGCTCCAGCTTCGCGATCTGCTGCGACACGGCCGACGGGGTGAAGGTGAGCTGCCGGGCCGCCTCGGTGATCGACCCGACCCGGGAGACGTCGCGCAGCAGCAAGAGGCGGCGCACATCGTAGGGCTCCTCCGGCACGCATTAAGCGTAACTTAATACCCGTCGATCATGACAGCATTGTGCTAAACGGGTGCTCTGCATCATCGTTGTCGCATCAGCAAGAACCACCTCGACGCGAAGGGGCGCCCGTTGAACACTCAGATCTCTGCCACCTGGTACCGCGGAGGCACCAGCAAGTGCTGGTTCTTCGACGCCGCCGCCGTCGAGGCGTCCGGCCACGACGTGTCGACCGTGCTGGCGTCGGCCTTCGGGGCGTCCGACGCGCGCCAGATCGACGGCGTGGGCGGGGCGACCTCGACCACGTCGAAGGCGGCCGTCATCACCCCCACGCCGGGGGCGGACGCCGACCTCACCTACCTGTTCGCCCAGGTCGGCATCGGCGACGGACGCGTCGAGTACGGCTCGAACTGCGGCAACTGCGCGTCGGCTGTCGGGCTGTACGCGCTCCAGAGCGGGATCGTCGCGCCGACGGGCGACGTCACCGACGTCCGCATGTTCAACGAGAACTCCGACACGACGCTGGTGGCGCGCGTCCAGACGCCTGGCGGGGAGGTCCTCTTCACCGGCGAGGAGACGATCCCCGGCCACCAGGCGCCCGGCGTCCGGGTGGATCTCGGGTTCGAGCGTCCCTCCGGCCGCAGCACCGGCCGCCTCCTGCCCACCGGGAACGCGCTCGACGAGCTCGCCGACGACAGCGGGCTGCTCATGCGGGCCACGCTCATCGACGCCGGCGCCCCGGCCTGCCTCATCCCGGCCGCCGATCTCGGGCTGACGGCGACGGAGTTGCCGGTCGAGTTCGCCGCCTCGGTGCCCGAGCTGAAGCGGTGGCAGCGGCTCGCGGCGCTCGCGATGGGCCTCGCGACGCCCGAGGACCCGATCAGCGACGCCATCCCCAAGGTCGGGGTCGTCGGTGCCCCGCGGGACTATGTAGCGCTCGACGGCACCGAGATCGCGGCGTCCGACTACGACATCGCCGTCCGGATGGTCTCGATGCACGCCCCCCACCCGGCCATCGGCATCACGTCCGCGGTCGCGGTCGCGGCCGCCGGCGGGGTCGAGGGCAGCACGGTCGCCCGCATCCTCCCCGCCTGGGACGGCAACGCCCGCGAACGCACCATCCGTCTCGGGACGCCGGTCGGCGTCATCGAGACCGCCATCACCCTCGACGAGCACGGGGACGCCGCCCTCGTCTCCACCAAGCGCGTCGCCCGCCGCATCGCCGCGGCGACGATCGACCTCGCCCTGGCCTGACCGGCCCCGCCCGCTCGGGCAGCGCTCCCACCCTCCCTGATCTCTCCCTCTCCTGACTTCTCCGCCCACACAGGTGTGGGCGCGCACAACCTTGGAAGGAACAACACAATGACCCCGATCGAGTGGATCATGATCGCGATCCTGGTGGTGATGTTCATCGTCGCCACGAAGTGGCCGATGAACATCGGCATCATGGGCTTCGTCGCCGCCTTTTTCGTCGGCTGGTTCTTGCTCGGCATGGACGACAAGGAGATCCTCGAGGAGTTCCCCGCCTCGATCGTCCTGACGATCCTGGGCGTCACGTTCTTCTTCTCGCTCGCCCAGAAGAACGGGACCATCGACATCATCGTCAAATCCGCCATCGGCGCGACCCGCGGCCACACCTGGCTCATCCCGTGGGTGTTCTTCCTGATCGCGTCGGGCCTGACCTCGCTGGGCACGTTCTCCCCGGCTGCGGTGGCGCTGCTCGCGCCGGCGGCCATGGGCTTCTGCGCGGCGTCCGGTTACAGCGGCGTCGTCATGGCGGCCATGGTCATCAACGGTGCCCACGCGGGCGGGTTCTCCCCGATCTCGGTGGCGGGCGTCCTGGTGCGCGATATCGCCGAGAAGAACCACTTCCCCATCGGCGCGGGACAGCTCTTCTGGGCCTCCTACGCGGTGAATCTGCTGCTCACGATCCTCACCGTCCTGCTGATGGCGGCCCTCAAGCGCCTCCACCGCAAGGGCTCGAAGTCCGAGGACGCCCTGGCCGCGTACTCCCACCACGGGTCGGTGACCTGGCGCCAGTGGCTGACCCTCGGCCTGATCGTCGTGATGGTCGTCGCCGCCCTCGTCTTCCGGCTCCCGATCGGCTTCGTGGCTCTGAGCTGCGGCCTCGTGCTCGCCTTCACGATGCTGGAGGAGCACAAGTCGTTCGTCAGCGGCATCTCGTGGTCGACCGTCATGCTGGTCTCCGGCATGATCGTCTACGTCTCCCTGCTGACGCACGCCGGCGTCATCAAGACGCTCGCCGACATGGCCGTGGGCATCGGCATCCCGGTGGTCGTGGCGCTCGTGCTCTGCTACGTGATCGGCGTCGGGTCGGCGTTCGCGTCCTCGACGGCTCTGCTCACCGCGTTCATCCCGCTTGCCGGGCCGCTGCTCGCCCAGAGCGACCTCAGCCCGACGGCCGTCGTCGCCGCCCTCGCAATCAGCGCGACCATCGTGGACGTCTCCCCCTTCTCCACCGACGGCGCCCTCATGATCGCCAACGCCCAGGGTGAGGACACCAAGACCATCTACCGCGACCTGCTGATCTACGCCGGCGGCGTCGTGTTGGTGGCCCCGCTGCTGGCCTGGCTGTTGTTCGTGCCGACCGGCCTGCTCTGACCGACCGGACGCCCTCTGGCAGACCTCAACCCCACGTCGCAGACGAAAACCGAC
>CALMAD010000003.1 GCA_937859105.1 uncultured Propionibacteriaceae bacterium | reverse complement strand
GGCGTCGCCCTCGGCCCCGGACGCCCCGGGGCCCTCGGCCCCGGACGCCCCGCGCGCCTCGGCGAACGAGGGCCCGGCGTGCGGGGACGCCGCCGGCTCGATGAGCGTGGGCGGCCCGTCGTCGCCCGCCGGCGGGATGAGGGTCGGCCCGGTGGACGCGTCGCCGGGCAATGGACGGGTGCGGTCGGTCCACGACCCCCCGTCCCACCACCGCAGGCGCCCGGGCGTGCCGTCAGGATCGTCGTACCAGCCGGCCTCGGGCATCGGACACCTCCTCGCGGAAACGCGGACAGTCTAGGCGAGGCGTCCGACATTTCCGGGGCGCGTAGGGTGGGTCGCCGAACAGGAGGGCGCATGTCGTTGAGTTTGAGCGCGCCATCGCGTCCGGACGCGGTGGTCAGCGAGACGCCGGTGGTGCTCGCGCCGATGGCCGGCATCACCAACCCGGCGTACCGGCAGCTCTGCCTCGAGCAGGGGGCCGGGCTCTACGTGTGCGAGATGATCACGTCGCGCGGGGTCGTCGAGCGGATCCCCAAGACGTTCGACATGCTCCGCTTCGCGCCCGGCGAGACGACCCGGTCGGTGCAGCTCTACGGCGTCGACGCGGGCGTGATGGCCGACGCGGCGCGCATCCTGTGCGAGGAGTTCGGCGTCCACCACATCGACCTGAACTTCGGCTGCCCGGTGCCCAAGGTGACCCGGCGCGGCGGCGGGGGCGTGCTGCCGTGGAAGGCCGACCGGCTGGCGTCCATTCTGCGCGCGACCGTGCGCGCGGCCGACGCGTACGGCGTCCCGGTGACGATGAAGACCCGGCTGGGCATCGACGACGACCATCTGACGTTTTCCGATGCCGGTCGCATCGCGGAGGACGCCGGCGTCGCCGCCATCGCCCTCCACGCCCGGACGGTCAAGCAGGCCTACGCCGGGCAGGCGCGCTGGGAGACGATCGCCGAGTTGGTGGACTCCGTGAGCATCCCCGTGCTCGGCAACGGCGACATCTGGGAGGCCGCCGACGCGCTGCGCATGGTCGAGCAGACCGGCTGCGCGGGCGTCGTGATCGGGCGCGGGTGCCTGGGGCGTCCGTGGTTGTTCCGCGACCTCGCGGACGCCTTCGCCGGACGCCCCCACCGCACCCTGCCCACGCTGGGCGAGGTGGCGGCGACGGTGCGTCGCCACGCGGTGCTGCTCGCCGAGCTGCAGGGGGAGCGCTGGGGGCTCACCGACCTGCGCAAGCACATGGCCTGGTACTTCAAGGGGTTCCCGGTGGGCGGGGAGATCCGCCGCGGGCTCGGCCTGGTGTCGAGCCTGGCCGATCTGGACGCCCAACTCGCCAAGCTGGACCCGGACGTCCCGTTCCCGACCGAGGCCCTCGGCGAGCCCCGCGGGCGCCAGGGGACGCCGCGGGAGCGGGTCGTGCTGCCCTACGGCTGGCTCGACTCGCGCGAACTCGGCGACGAGGATCTCTCGGCCGCCGAGTCCGACGTGTCGGGGGGCTGACGGACGCCGCTACGCGAGGGTCCGGATGGCCGGCATCATCGCGACCATCATCAGGATGAAGCCGATCACCGGAGCGAGGACGCCGAGGACGATCGCGCCGAGTGCGGGCCGGCGCCCACGGCGCTGCACGAACGCGACGATGCCCACGATCCAGCCGATGATGCCGACGATCGAGCTGAACGCGATCGCCGTCATCCAGGGCGAGAACTGCTGCGCCAGCGCCATGACCTGCGGGTCGTTCATGTTCGGCTGCTCGCCGCGCGCGATGCCGGGCTGCAGGAGGGCGATCTGCCCGCCGAACACCCCCAGCTGATACATAGCGATGCCGAGGATGATCGCGCAGACCACCACGAGGCCGAGGGCGATCTGGCCGACGAGGCTCGGCTTGCCTTTCGGCGCGTAGGGGTTCTGGTAGCCGGACTCGGGGTACTGCTGGGGGTAGCCGGCCTGAGGGTAGCCCTGCTGGTAGCCGCCCTGCTGATAGCCCTGGTCGTACCCCTGCTGGCCGTAATTCTGCTGGCCGTAGCCCTGGTTGTACTGGCCGTTGTACTGGTTGTGGTACGCCGGGTCGTACCCCTGCTGGTCGTACTGGTAGGGCTGCTGGCCGTACCCCTGCCCGTACTGGCCCTGGTCGTATTGACCCTGCGGGTACGAGCCCTGCTCGTATTGCCCCTGCTGGTACTGGCCCTGCGGGTACTGCTGGGCGGCGTCCTGGTTCTCGGGGGTTCGCGGATCGCGCTCGCCGGAGGGCCTGCCGGCCTCGTGGGAGCCCGGGTTCTGGGTGTCGCTCATGGGTACGTCCTTGTCTGACCGGGAAGGGGAGTGTCTGAGCCATGGTTGCATGCCCGGCCAAGCGGTGGGGGCAGCGGCACGTGTCGGACCCGTTTGGAATGATGGCCCCATGGACGACCTCTCACCGCGCGCGCGGGCCTGGGCGACGACGATGCGGGGGCACCCCGGGTCGGGTCTGGTGCGCGCCCACGCCGACTCGGCGGCGTCCCTCGGCATCGAGGCGCCCCTCGGGCGGGTCGCGCGCGAAGAGCGCGAGCGGGCCCTGCTGAGCCCCGGCGCCACGTTCGCGCACGGCGCGGGCAACCGGGCGCGTCCGGAACAGCCCGACATCGAGCGCACCTGCTTCGAGCGGGATCGGGATCGCATCGTCCACTCGGCGGCGTTCCGGCGCCTGGCGGGCAAGACGCAGGTGGTGGTCCATCCGGCCGACCACGAGCGCACGCGCCTCACCCACGCGCTGGAGGTCGCGCAGGTGGCCACGTCCATCGCGCGCGGCGTCGGGGCGAACGTCGCGCTGGCCGAGGCGATCGCGCTCGGGCACGACTGCGGGCACGGGCCGGGCGGGCACGCGTCGGAGGACGCGTTCGATGCGTTCCTGCCCGGCGGGTACGACCATGGGCCGTGGGGGGCCGACGTCGTGCTGACGCCGCTGAACCTGTGCCTGGAGACGCTCGACGGCATCCGCAACCACTCGTGGTCGCGCCCGGCGCCCGCGACCGTCGAGGGCGAGATCGCGTCGTGGGCCGACCGCATCGCCTACTGCGCCCACGATCTGGAGGACGCGGTGTACGCCGGCATCGTCTCGCTGGCCGACCTGCCACCCGAGGTAGTCGAGGTGGCGGGGGCGACGCGGCGCGAGCAGTTGGCGACGTTCATCCGGTCGGTGATCCGCACGGCGGCGTCCACGGGGCAGGTGGGGATGGACGGGGAGACGGCGTCCGCGCTGGCCGCCCTGCGCTCGTTCAACTACGTGCGCATCTACACGCGGCCCGAGTCCGTTGCGCAGTCGGACGCCGTGGTCGCCGTGCTGCGCGCCCTCGTCGAGGACTACCTCGCCGACCCCGGACGCCTCCCCGGCTACGCCGGCGAGGAGGGGGACGCGCTGGTGCGCGCCGTCGTCGCCTACGTCGGCGGCATGACCGACCGCTTCGCGTTCGACACGGCCGTCGAGCGGCTCGGGTACGACCCGGCCCGGCTGCCGCGGGGCATCGGGCGGGGCCGCTAGGGCGTCCGGACGGGGGAAGGGGGCCGCGGCTAGGGCTGGAGCGATTCGGCGAGGTCGGGAGGCAGCAGCAGGGCGCGCTCCATCAGGGAGGCGGCGGTCGTGACCGTGAGCGCCTGCCCGGCCATGACGCCGATCAGCACGAGCACCTGCGCGGCGCCGGCCTGCAGCGGTGACCCGCCGCCCAGCAGGACGCCGATGAACGCCCCCGGTAGCGTCACCAGCCCGACCGTGCGGGTCTGGTCGAGGTTCGGGATGAGGGCCTCGGCGACGACGGGGGCCAGCACCCGGCGGATGCTCTCCCGCCGCGTGAAGCCGAGCGCGAGCGCGGCCTCGTAGATGCCCCGGTTCTCGCGGAGTTCGGCGAAGCAGCGGCGTCCCGCGAGGGTATGGCCGGTCATCATGTTGCCGATCACGATGCCGCCCAGCGCCACGATCGACACGCCGTTCAGCGGCGCCGCGCCGGTGACGAAGACGAGGGCGAGCACCGGGACGACGCCGGCCGCCATGGCCACGACGGTCCACGGCCAGGCGCGGCGGGCCCCGACGCGGGACGTCGTCGTCCAGACGCCCACGCTGAACATGAACGCCGAGAACGCCAGCGCGCCCCAGATCGACTGCACGGCCACGGTGATGACGAGGCTGACCCCGGCCAACTGCACGATCGCGCGGACGGCGGCGAACGCCTGCGCGCGGGCCAGCCCGAGCCCGGCCGCCCGGCTCGCGACCGTGGCGATCGCCACGAAGACAACCAGCGCGACGAGGAGCCCCCAACCGACGGTGACGGTCATGCCAACCTCCTACGAAACACCCTAGCCACCGTCCGGGTGCGGCGTGGCATCGGCCGCGGGTGCGAGCCCGGGGGTGCGCCGCGCCACGAACGCGACGAACCGGGACGCCGCGGGCGTCAGCGCGCGGTCGGTGCGCCAGGTGAGGCCGATGTCGCGGGCGGCGCCGTGGTCGGTCAGCCGGACGCCGACGCTGCCGGACAATCCCACGAACGCCTGCGGGACGATCGCGACGCCGAGCCCGGCCGCGACCAGACCCTCGATGGTCGCGAGGTCGGCGCTCTCGAAGGTGACGGGCGGGGCGACGCCGGCGTCCGCGAGGAGGCGGTCGGTGAGGATCCGGTAGCCGAACCCCGGCAGGACGCAGACGAAGCCGACGTCCGCCAGCTCGGCGAGCGCGACCGAGCGCCGCGTGCGCAGCGGGTGGCTCGGCGGCACGATCAGCGTCAGCCGGTCGTGCTGCAGGGGGATCCATTCGTCGGCCGGGCCCGCGGTGGCGCCCGACGTGACCGCGACGTCGGCGGCCCCCGTCAGCAGGTCGGCCTCGATCTCGTGGCCCGGCTCCTGCCGCAGCTCGATGCGGACGCCGGGCGCCTCGGCGTGGAAGTCGCGCAGCAGCCGGGGCACGAGGGTGGTCGCCATCGAGTCGAGAAACGCCAACCGGACGACCCCGGAGTCGGGGTTGAGCGCCCGGGCGACGTCGTCGGTGAGGCGCCGGTAGCGCTCGGTGAGGTCGCGCGCGGCGGCCACCACGAGCTCGCCGAGGGGGTTGAGGACGACGCCCGTCGGCGTCCGGGTGAGCAAGGGGGCTCCGATCTCGGACTCCACCCGGGCCAGAGCCCGCGAGACGGTGGGCTGCGGGACGCCGAGGCGCGCGGCGGCGTCCGTCACGTGGCCCTGCTCGGCGACGGCCACCAGCCAGGTCAGATCGCGGATGCGCACCCCCGCACGATACGACAAACGCATTGAGAAGGTGTGAGATGCACATTGGACGCATGAATGTCGCCGGCGGAGCCTGGGGGAGTGAGCACCGACATCGACACTCCCACCGAGACCGCCGCGACCCCCTCGCCCGGGGCCGGCCACCGGCCCGGCACGTGGCCGTACGTGCGGATCGTCGCGGCCCTGTTCGTCGCCGGCCTGGCCACGTTCGCCCTGCTGTACAGCACGCAGGCGGTGCTGCCCGACCTCGCCGCCGCGTTCGGCCTGACGTCGGGCGCCAGCACCCTCGCCGTCTCGGTGACGACCGCCGGGCTCGGCGTCGCGCTGCTGGTGGCCGGCCCGATCTCAGACCGCTGGGGGCGCACCGCGCTGATCCACACCTCGCTCGCCGCGTCCGCCGTGGTGGCCGGGCTGTGCGCGCTCGCGCCGACGTGGCCGGCCCTGCTGGGCCTGCGGTTCGCCGAGGGAGTCGTGCTCGCCGGGCTGCCGGCCGTCGCGACGGCCTACCTGCGCGAGGAACTGCACCCGG
>CALMAD010000002.1 GCA_937859105.1 uncultured Propionibacteriaceae bacterium | reverse complement strand
TCCTCGGCGAAACCCCCGAGGGATTCCAGCACCGATCCGCCCATGACGGCCTCGCCCTGGGCGGCAGCGACGACCGCGCGCCCGAGGGAGCGCGCGTCGGCGTCCTTCTCGAGCAGCCCCCGGACGCCGTCGGCCGCCCATGCGCGCAGCTCGGCGTCCGTGGTGGACCCGTCGAGCATCCCGACGACGGCGACGGAGGCGTCGGCGTCCTTCACCGTCGCGACCAGGCTCTTCGCGCCCAGCCCCGGCAGCCGGACGCTCGCGACCACGACGTGCGGGCGCAGCAGCCGCACGGCGTCGACGAGGGCCGCGGCGTCCGTGACCTCGGCCACGGCCTGCGCCCCCGGCTCGCCGACGTCGAGCATCCGGACGAGGCCGGCGAGCATGGCCGGCTGGTCGTGCGCGACGACGACGCGCCAGCGTGGGCTGTCGCCCAGGTCCTCGGGCCCGAGCAGGTACGGCAGCCGCGCCTGCACGCGGGTGCCCCAGCCGAGCGTGGAGTCGATGCGCAGGCTGCCCCCCAGATGGGACGCCCGCGTGACCAGTCCTGCGAGGCCCCGGCCGCCCGGGGGGCGTCCGTCGACGATATCGAAGCCGCACCCGTCGTCCTCGACGATGATGTCGAGGTAGGCGTCCGCGTAGACGAGGCCCACCCGGACGCTCGCCGCCTGCGCGTACCGGACGACGTTCGCCAGCGCCTCCTGGACGACGCGCAGCGCATACAGGCCCACCTCGGGCGCCATGTCGCGGCGCTCGCCGAAGACGCGGAACGGGCAGGCGATGCCCGAGGTGGCCCGCAGCCACTCGACCTCGCAGCGGACCGTCTCCTCCAGCGGGCGGTTGTCGGGGGCGCGGGGGGCGAGGCCGAACACGGCGCGGCGGCCCGCGTCCAAGGCCTGGTGTGCGGCGACCTGGGCCTCGCGGATCGCCGCGCGGGCCTCCGGCAGCAGGCCCGGCAGCGTGTGCGCGCGCTCCAGCTTGAGCAGCGCGGACGCGAGCCCGCGGCCGACCGTGTCGTGGATGCGCATCATCGAGCGCTCCCGCTCGGCGGCGACGGCGGCGCGCGCGGCCCGGTTGGCCGCATCGGTGTGCAGACGGGCGTTCGCGATCGCGATGGACGCGTGGGTCGCGAAGAGCTGCAGCAGTTGGGCGTCGTCGCGCGTGAAGCGGCGGGTCGAGTCGGCGGCGAAGACGATGCACGCGCCCAACAGGTTCGCCTTGAGGCGGATGGGCGCGGCGATCACCGCCCGGTCGAAGCGCTCCTCGTCGGGCGTCAGGTGGCCGCGCGGGACGCTGGCGTAGCTGTCGAACATGATCGTCCGGCCGGCGCGAGCGACCGCGCCGGTGATGCCCTCGTCGAGGGGGTACACCTGGCCGGTCGTGTGGGCCTCGTCGAGGTCGATCTCCGTGGTGTGGGTGCCCGCGGCATGATCGATCAGGCAGATGGACCCGCTGCGGCACTGCAGCAGCTCGGCCGCGCTCTGCAGGACGCGCCGCAGCAGCGGGCGCAGGCTGAACTGGCCGGCGAGTTCGTCGGCGAGGGCCGCGAGCGTGTCGAGCGGCGTGCGCTCGGGAAGCACCGGGTTCGACAAGCCGAGCCAGCGGGTCTGGATGGGCTCGTGGCGCGGGGGCGCGTCGACCACGGTGACACCTCCTCCCCGACACTCCGGTCGGATACTGACAGTTAATCAGGAGTGCACGCTTCGGCGCTGTCCCCACTTTTGCCGGTTTCCGTCTAGGGCCATCCCGACATGTCCAGGGACGTCCAAGATCCCCTTGGATGCTGGACATTGCATAAGTGGACGTGGGCGGCGTGGAGGGCGATCGCCGCGCCGCGCGGCGGCCTCGGCCGGGCTCGGCGTGCATCGCCGACGGCGGGCGGCTATGCTATCGGGGTGCTCGGGGAGACCCCGACGCGGGCGTAGTTCAATGGCAGAACAGCAGCTTCCCAAGCTGCTAGTGCGGGTTCGATTCCCGTCGCCCGCTCCATGTGCGCAGGTCGATTCCAGTCGCCGACACCTGCGGGCGAAAAAACGCTCCCCCCGCCGATGGGCCTGCCTCAGCGATACCGCGGCAGCGGGCCGTAGAACACCGGGCCCGGATCGTCCGGACGCGGCACGCACCGCCCATGCTCGGCCCACCGGGCCGAGAACCGCCGCAGCGGCGGCGTCCACAGGGCCAGCGCACCCAGGCCGATCGCCGCGATGGACGCCGTCGCCAGCGGGTTGATCATCAGCATGGTCGCCGACGCCGCGAGCGCGATCAGCGCCCACCAGCGCGGCCAGCGGAACCCGCGCCACGCGTAGTGCCCGACGATCACCGCGAGCGTCGCCACGGTCATCGCCAGCGCGAACTGGGCGATTACCAGCACGATCCGCACCGAGTCGCCCGGCTGGTTCGGCACCGCGCCGTTCAGCCACGACGAGGTCGGGAAGTTGTTCCGCATCTGCCGGGCCTCGGGCGGCCCCACCGGACGGTCGATGCACGTCCACATCATCTGCAGCAGCCCCGACACGGCGAGCACGGCGCCGACGAAGAACAGCGCCGCCACCGCCCACACGTACCACGGACGCCGCGGCTCACCCGTGCGCGGCGACAACCCGGCGTCGGACGCCTCGACCACCGCGTGCGCACCGCCGGCGGCCTCGGGCGCCCGCGCCCTCTCGGACGCGCGTGCGGCGTCCGTCGTTGCCTCGCTCATCGCCCTCCTCGCGCCCGGCAGCCATCGATCTGGCGCCCAGTCTAGGGCGGCCGGCCAGAGGCGTCCGGACGCCACGTTCCCCACCACTAGGGTGGGCGGGTGAGTTCACCGCGCTGGCCCGTCGTCCTGTTCGACATGGACGGCACCGTCATCGACACCATCCGCCTCATCATCGACTCCTACGTCCACGCGCTCGGCACGATCGGCGAGCGCGCCGAGGAGCCGCTCATCCGCACCTGGATCGGCCGGACGCTCCCCGACGTCTTCGTCGAGCGCTACCCCGACCACGCGGACGCCCTTGAGGCGACCTACCTGGAGTGGAACCTCGGCAACATGGGACGCCTCGTCCGGACGTACCCGGGCGTCCCCGAGTTCTTCGACGCCTTGGACGCCGCCGGCGTCCGCTTCGGCATCGCGACGGCCAAGCGCCGCACCTCGGCGCAGGCGACGCTGGACGCCGTCGGCCTCGACGGCCGCGTCGACCTGCTGGCCACGATGGGGGACACGGCCGAGCACAAGCCGTCCCCGCAGCCGCTCCTCTTCGCGGCGTCCAAGCTCGGCATCGACCCGGGCGACGCGGTCTACGTGGGCGACGCGATCTACGACGTGCGCGCCGCGAAGGCGGCGGGCATGGCGTCCATCGCGGTCAGTTGGGGCGCCGGCGTGCGCGACGACCTCAGCAACGAGGGCCCGACAGCCATCGTCGACACCGTCGACGCGCTGCGGGCCCTCGTGCTGGGCGCGGACTAGATCACGGCTTCATCGTGCCCGTCTCGATCATGCGGACGTGCCAGCTCAGCGCCTCCTTCAGGATGTGCGGCGTGTGCTTGCCCTTCGCGACTGACAGAGCCCGGTCGTAGTAGTCCTGCAGCATCGGCTTGTAGTCGGGATGCGCGCAGTTCTCGATGATCTTCTGGGCCCGCTGCTTCGGCGACAGGCCGCGCAGGTCGGCCAGACCCTGCTCGGTGATGATGACCTGCACGTCGTGCTCGGTGTGGTCGATGTGGGACGCCCACGGCACGATGCACGAGATCGCGCCGCCCTTGGCCGTCGACGGCGTCACGAACGAGCTGATGAACGCGTTGCGCGTGAAGTCGCCCGAGCCGCCGATGCCGTTCTGCATGCGCGTGCCCATGATGTGGGTCGAGTTCACGTTGCCGTAGATGTCGGCCTCGATGAGGCCGTTGCAGGAGACGACGCCCAGCCGCCGGATCAGGCCCGGGTTGTTCGAGATCTCCTGCGGCCGGAGCACGATCTTGTCGCGGTAGTAGGCCGCCTTCTCGTTCATCTTGTGGGCGGCCTCGGGCGACAGGGAGAAGGCGGTCGCCGAGGCGACCGTCAGCTTGCCGGAGTCGATCAGGTCGATCATGCCGTCCTGGATCACCTCGGTGTAGGAGGTGAGCTTCTCGAACGGGGAGTCGAGCAGGCCCGCCAGCACGGCGTTCGCGATGTTGCCGACGCCCGACTGCAGCGGCAGCAGGTTCTTCGTCATGCGGCCCGCGGAGACCTCCCCCTCGAGGAAGTCGAGCAGGTTGCCGGCGATCTTCTTGCTGTCCTCGTCCAGCGCCTTGAACGGGCTGTTGCGGTCGGGATCGCTGGTCTCCACGACGGCGACGACCTTGTCGGGATCGATCGAGTACGTGGTCTCGCCGATGCGGTCGCCGGCGCCGAGCAGGGGGATCGGGTTGTTCTGGCCCGGCAGCTTCATCGAGTAGAGGTCGTGCATGCCCTCGAGTTCTTCGGACTGCCACGAGTTCACCTCGAGGATGATCTTCTCGGCCTTCTCCAGGTACACGTTGTTGTTGCCGACCGACGAGCTCGGGACGACCGAGCCATCCTCCTTGATGGCGGTGACCTCGATGATCGTCACGTCCAGCGGGCCCCAGAACCCGGCGCGGACCTGCGGCCCGGAGTGCGAGAGGTGCACGTCGTAGTACTCGCTGACGGCCGCGTTGATCGCGTTACGCATGTGCGGGTCGGACTGGTACGGCATCCGCATGCTGATGCCGCCGGTGTCGGCCAAGGCGCCGTCGAGCTCAGGAGCCGTGGAGGCGCCGGTGAAGACGCCGATGCGGAACTCTTCGCCCTTGTCGTGCGCCTCGCGAATGCGGGCGGCCAGCGCGACCGGCACCTCTTTGGGGTAGCCGGAGCCGGTGAACCCGCTGAAACCGACGTTGTCGCCGTTCTTGACGAGCTTGGCGGCCTCATCGGCGCTCATGATCTTGTTACGGAACTTCTCGCTGCGGATGCGCGACATCAACTTCCTCCCTGAACCGATGCTGATACTGCGTAGGGTAGCGGGCCGCGGTGACGCTCGTGGGGGCTACGGCATGACCACACGGCCGCGGACGCCCAGCAGGGGGCCGCCCGAACGGACGACCCCCTGCCGAAGAGCACCTTGTCAGCCGAGAGCGATGCGCTGGCGCATGGCGTGCGTCTCGCCGGGACGCAGCGTCACCGCGTCGCCCAGCACGTTCGCCGTCTCGATGCAGATCATCCCGGTCCACTCGTCGTCGCCGAAGTCGGCCATCGCGGCGGACTTCTCGACCCACGGGTTCCACACGACCGTGTTCGCCGAGCCGGTCTTGCTGATCGTCAGCGTCCGGTCCAGCACCGGGTCATGCAGCGTCACGGCGTCGGCGTGCTGGTAGACGCGGTCGGTCTCGCCCGTGATCGTGAGCGGGCCCGTCTGGGTCGCGTCGAGCGAGCTGGCCCCGCCGGTCTTGTCGAGGTACGCGCAGCCGTCGAGGCCGTCGATGCTGATCTGCCGGACGTCGCCGACGCTCAGGTAGGTGTGGAACGCGCTCTCGAAGGTGAACGGCGCATCATCGTCGTTCGTCACCATCATCGAGATCTGGAGGTACTCGGGGGTGAACTTGGCCCGGAGGTAGGCGGTGTATTGGTGATCGAAGCCCTCGCCGCGCGTCATCGCGTCGTCGAGTTCGTACTCGATGAGGAGCCGACCGTCCTGGTCGATCGTGTCCTTCACGTTGCTGCGGTGCCACGTGTCGGTGCGACCGAAGCCGTGTGGGGGCTGCTGGGTGCCATCGGGCCCGCTGGCGAACCACGGGAACACGATGGGGACGCCGCCACGGATCGGCTTGCCCTCGGCGAACTGCGACTGGGCGCTCATCCACAGGATCGGCTTCGCGCCGTCCGGCTGGTAGGCCCAGATGTGGGCGCCGTGATCGAAGATGCCGTAGTGGCCCGACCCGGGACGGGCCTCCACACCGCGAAGTGGGTTGCCGCTCTCCTCGTAAGACATGAGTACCCCTCCTTGGGTTTCGCTCTTGTCGGGTCAGCCTAATCCGCCCCGAGGGCCGGTGCGAACGAAACGGCGACGCGCCGCGAACGCACCCTTTCTCGCCGGGCGAGGACGGCGTCCGCCTCAGTCGCGGGCGGGGAGCGGCTCGGTCGGCTGGGCGACCAGTCCGGTGCGCAGCTTCGGCGTGAAGAACGTCGATTTGGGCGGCATCAGCAGCCCGAAGCGGGCGGTCTTCTCGATCTCGGCGAGCGACGTCGGCCGGATCAGGACGGCCGCGGACGCCTCCCCGCTGCGCAGCAGGCCGAGCACCTGGTCGAGCCCGTGCTGGTACGCCACGGACGCCTGAGTGCCCGCCAGCGCGTGCTCCAGGTAGGCGCCGTCGAGCTCGCGGATGCCGCCGAAGGCATCCTTCTTCGGGGTGAGCCACGCGGCCTCGTCGCGGGTGAGGAAGAGGAGGCGTCCGTGCTCGACGAGCTGGGCCAGCGTCGCGGGCGTCGGGTGCGGCGCCTCCTCGATCTCGAAGGACGCCGCGAGCGCCTCGCGGACGGCCGCGGCGTCCACGCCCGAGTAGGCGCGGTGGATCGCCTCGATGGAGAGCTGGTCGTCGACCAGCTCGTTCACGAACGCCAGCGTCTGCTCGGCGGGGGTGTCGGTGCGTCCGGTCGCCCCCCGGACCTCGTCGCGGTAGGTGCGCGAGATCGCGTAGCGGTGATGGCCGTCGGCGATCAGGACGTCGTCGGTGGCGACCAGCTCGGTGATCGCCGCGAGCCGCTCGGGGTCGGTGACCCGCTCGACGACGTGGGTGACCCCGTCGACCTCGAGGCGTCCGACCTCCTCGCCCGGCTCGGTCAGCAGCGTGGTCAGGCCCGTCGCCAGCGAGAGGCCCCACACGGGGGAGAGGTTGGTCGCGGTGGCGATCGTGAGGTCGAGCCGGTCGGTCTTCGCCTTGGGCGTCGTGCGCTCGTGCGGCAGGACGCCGCCGGCCCCCTCGTCGACGACCTCCAAGCCGCCCAGGACGCCGACGATCGTGCGCGGGGCGCCCGTGGCGTCGGTGAACGACATGCGATAGATCGTGAAGCTCGGCTCGTCGTCGACCGTCAGGACGCCCTCGTCGAGCCACGCCTGCCAGGCCTGGGCGGCGCGCTCGTAGCGGTCCTCGCCGCCCCGGGGCACGTCGACATGCACGATGTTGTGGGGGTCGCGCGCGGCCAACGCGTCGACGTCGGCGTCCGAGAGCACGTCGTACGGCGGGGCGATCACCGCGTCCAGGTCGACGCCGGGGGCGTAGCGGACAGCGGGGAACGGCAGGAAACGCGGCATGGCCGACAGGCTACCGCCGCGCGCAGGGGGCCCGGCGCGAGGCGGCCGGACGCCCAAACCTGAGTTCCACACCTGAGCCTGATTTCCTGGGATCTGCGGATTGAATGGGCTTGTCATCAGTTGGTTGGGGATGCTGGGCGGGGCACTAAGAAGCGCTCTGTAGGGTGGCCTGGTGAGCCCGTTCGTGCGCAAGGTGAAGACCGCCTCCGGGGCGACGGCTGTCCAGATCGTCGAGAAGCGGAACGGGCAGCGCCGGATCTTGGAGCATGTCGGGTCCGCGCATGATGCGGCCGAGTTGGCGGTGTTGATGTCGGCGGCGCAGCAGCGCCTGCACGGTAGCCAGGACATGCTCGACCTGGGCCAGGAGCCGAAGAGCCACCAGCCGGCCGGGGAACCGGTGGTGGAGGACTCCCGCAGCGAATTGTTGTGGCAGGTCGTGACCGGCGCGTATCGGCAGTTGGGTTTCGACACGGTGGCTGATGAGGTGTTCGAGTACGTTGGTGGCCGCCCGGGTCATCGAGCCCACCTCGAAGGCCGACACCCTGCGGGTGTTGGCCGACGTGGGCGTCCCGGTGCCGCATGAGAACACCCTGTACAAGTGCTTGGCCCGCTGCGTGGCCCGCGACTACCGCAGCCAGGTCGCGACCGCCTGCTGGAAGCATGCCAATGCCGAGGGGCCGGTCGGGTTGGTGATGTATGACCTGACCACGTTGCACTTCGAGGTGACCGACGAGGACCGGCTCCGCCGGGTCGGGATGAGCAAGGAGCACCGCGTTGATCCTCAGGTGACGGTCGGGCTG
>CALMAD010000001.1 GCA_937859105.1 uncultured Propionibacteriaceae bacterium | reverse complement strand
CGACGCGCTCGACGCGCTGGTGGCCCTGGTCGAGCGCGCCGTCCGCTGACCCCCGCATCCTGCCGAGCCGCCACGTTCTCACCGAGCCGCCATGGTTTTGCGCGCTAAACCATGGCGGCTCGGAGGAATCATGGCGGCCCGACGACAGGATGCCGTGGCGCCCCGAAACCCCGCGCCGCGGGATCAGGCCTCGACGATCTCCAGCTGACGGAAGAGGTCGGCGCCGATCGCCTGTCGCGTGTCGTCGAGGATCGCGTCCGGCACGGGCTGGTCGACCGTGAGCACCGAGAGAGCGCGACCCGAGGCGTCGGGCTGAGCGACGAACAGACCGGCGATGTTGATGCCCGCCTCCCCCAGCTTCTGGCCGTAGATCGCGACGATGCCGGGGCGGTCTGCGTAGCGCATGAGGATGTGGTGCTTCTCGATCGGAACCTCGATCTCGTAGCCGTTGATGCCGACGATCTTCGGGACCATCCGCGTGCCGGCAAGCGTTCCCGCAACCTCGAGCACCGTTCCGTCCGACAGCGTGCCGCGCAGAATCGTGATGTTGCGATAGAGCGGGCTGTCGGCCTCGACGATCAGACGGGTCTCGATGCCGCGCTGCTCGGCGAACAACGGCGCGTTCACGTAGGACACGTTCTCGCTGACGATCTTCGTGAAGATGCCCTTCAGCGCCGCGAGGCGGTAGACGCTGACGTCGTAGGCGGCGAGCTCGCCGCGCACCTCGATGTCCAGGCTCGTGAGGGCGCTGGTCGCAAGGCCGGAGAATACCTGACCGAGCTGCTCGACGAGAGCGATGCCGGGACGCACGAACGGGTCGATGACTCCTCCGGCGACGTTGACCGCATCGGGCACGAGGTCGCCTTCGAGGGCGAGTTTGACCGATCGGGCGACGGAGATGCCGGCCTTCTCCTGCGCCTCGTCGGTCGACGCGCCCAGGTGCGGGGTCACCACGACGTTCGGAAGCGACAGCAGCGGGAACGCGGTGCCGTCGGGCTTCGGGGGCTCGCTCGTGAACACGTCGAGTCCGGCGCCGGCGATCTCCCCCGTGGTCAACGCCGTGT